>NZ_FOJQ01000115.1 GCF_900111795.1 Anoxybacillus pushchinoensis
TCGAGTTCTTTCCGCTACCTAGGGCATTTTCTATGACCGAAATGCCCTATTTGTGCTGGGCTTTTTTATACACTAGCACTGGGGTGAATAGTTACGGTAAAGTTGTAAATGAGGGCGTTAAACTGAGTAAAATGGGGAGTAAAGTATTGCTGAGGCTTGATTTGCAATTTTTTGCTAGAGAAGCAGTACATTCTGTTATTAGATCTTTACCGGAAAATCCTAAAGATTTATTGAAGAGGGGTTGGCAGGATGTAACTGATCCAAGAATGAAAGCAAATACTAAAATGAGAGAATATAAAGACCCTGTAACGGGTCTAAAAGTTAGATTTGACCCAGCAACGCCGGGAGCAAGTGGTTATGAAGGAAAAGATCATTATCATATATGTAATCCTAATGCCACAGGAAAAAATGATATGTATTTGGACATAAACGGTAAACCGGTGGCAAAGGGCTCAAAAGCTTCGCATATTGTGATTAATAAGGGGGAGAAATGATGAGAATATCTGATTTTCTTAAAAGATATAATTTACATGGGAGTTTAATTAATAATGTGGAATATGATTCCATTACAAAAAGAGTATCTCTTGAAACTGAGTTATGTAAATGGCAGCAATCTGATTATGATGAAAGCAAAGATCCTGAAATGATTGATGGATTCATTGTTTTTGAAGATGTGACATACTTTGAAACAGATTGTGTTAAGGATTTTGATGCTGATGAAATATTAGAAGTTGTCCTTATTTCCAAAAACCAATCGTCTGAAAGAGCCAAAATAGTAACTGATGGAGTGAACATTATTATTATCGAAGCTGGCAATGTAGACTGGTATCCATTGTAATGGTGTGGCTCTTTTTCAAAGAGCTGCACCTAAAAAAACGTGTACAGGGTGTACAGTTGTATCAGTACAATCGGCATTCGACCTTAATGTCTGCTTACAGGCATATAAAAGATGAAAAATTCCGTTACTATATAAATTGAAATAAAGGTTTTCTCCCGTTCCACGGCGAATAAATACAAAGAGAAAATAGGGGAACGGAGAGAAAA
>NZ_FOJQ01000019.1 GCF_900111795.1 Anoxybacillus pushchinoensis
TTTTTGGTCACAGTGAACAAGCTGTACATAATCAAGTGTACGTAGCCATGATAGTGTACTGTCTGAATGTTTTAGCTCAGTTGAACACGAATAGCGAACGCAGTTACTTACAAATTAGTCGCTATTTGAAGGCTTCTTTGTGGAAATCCGCTCACATTTGGTTACGAAAAATCGAAGGAAACAGCGTCCCATAAAGGTTTGCCAGTCGTTGTTGCACAAGTCATAGGTTATAGTAAAAAAATGGATGTCTACTACCCTCGCTTAGGTGTTTTCGTTTTTTCTCTAAAGTCCAGAAAAAATAAAACTGAAAATTCAGACATCATTTATGCGACGGTAGTGAATCAAAATAGTTATTGAAAAAAAGAAAAATAGCTGTTACATTATTAATATGCAAAATGAATAAATATTAAGTTGTTAGTATTTTTATTCTTTAAGGAGGAACGATCATGGCAAATCCAAAAGTAGTGCTCGCTTATTCTGGGGGATTAGATACATCGGTAGCGATTAAATGGCTACAAGAACAAGGATATGATGTTGTTGCTTGTTGCTTAGATGTGGGTGAAGGAAAAGACTTAGAATTTGTAAAAGAAAAAGCGCTAAAAGTTGGTGCTGTCAAGTCATATATGATTGACGCAAAAGAAGAATTTGCGAATGAATATGCGCTTATTGCTTTGCAGGCTCATGCCCTTTACGAAGGAAAATATCCGCTCGTCTCTGCGTTGTCCCGTCCGTTAATTTCAAAGAAGCTCGTTGAAATTGCTGAACTAGAAGGTGCTGTTGCTGTTGCGCACGGCTGTACCGGAAAAGGAAATGACCAAGTGCGCTTTGAAGTATCGATTCAAGCATTAAATCCGAATTTAAAAGTCATTGCACCTGTTCGTGAATGGAAATGGTCGCGCGAAGAAGAAATTGAATATGCGAAAAAACATAACATTCCGATTCCGATTGACTTAGATAGCCCGTTCTCGATCGATCAAAACTTATGGGGAAGAAGTAACGAGTGCGGCATTTTAGAAGATCCATGGGCAGCGCCGCCAGAAGAGGCGTATGAATTGACAGCTTCACTTGAACATACACCGAATGAACCGGATATTATCGAAATTGGTTTCGAGCAAGGAGTACCAAAAACGATTAATGGAAAGGCGTACCCGCTTGCAGCGCTTATTCTTGAGCTTAATGCGTTAGCTGGAAAACATGGCGTCGGCCGCATCGACCATGTGGAAAATCGACTTGTGGGCATTAAATCGCGCGAAGTATATGAATGTCCAGGAGCGATAACGCTCATAAAAGCACATAAAGAGCTAGAAGACTTAACGCTTGTGAAAGAAGTCGCCCATTTTAAACCAGTCATTGAACAAAAAATAGCGGAAGTCATTTACAACGGCCTTTGGTTTTCACCATTAAAAGATGCGCTCGTCGCTTTCTTAAAAGAGACACAAAAAAATGTAACAGGTGTTGTACGTGTGAAATTATTTAAAGGTCATGCGATTGTAGAAGGACGGAAATCGCCGTTTTCGTTATACGATGAAAAACTAGCAACATATACGTCAGAAGACCAATTTGACCATCAAGCAGCAGTCGGATTTATTTCTTTATTTGGCTTGCCTACGAAAGTATATAGCATCGTCAATAGCCAAAAGAAGGTGAACGTGTGAAAAAGTTATGGGGTGGACGATTTACAAAAACAGCTGCACAATGGGTCGATGACTTCGGAGCATCGATCCATTTTGATCAACAGCTCGTTGAAGAAGATATAGAAGGAAGCATCGCCCATGTGACGATGCTCGGCGAGTGCGGTATTTTACCGAAAGAAGATGTCGAGACGATTAAAAAAGGATTAACCAAGTTATTAGAGAAAGCGAAAAACGGAGAACTTTCCTTTTCTGTTGCCTATGAAGATATCCATTTAAACATTGAAAAAATGTTAATTGATGAAATTGGTCCAGTTGGAGGAAAGCTTCATACTGGAAGAAGTCGAAACGACCAAGTCGCGACAGATATGCATTTATATTTGCGAAAACGAGTGATGGAGATTATTGAACTTATTCGTCAATTGCAACGTGTGCTTGTCGAAAAAGCAGAACAACATATCGAAACGCTTATTCCGGGTTACACACACTTGCAACGGGCGCAGCCGATTTCGTTTGCCCATCATCTCATGGCGTACGTATGGATGTTTGAACGCGACCGTGAACGGTTTACAGAGTCGTTAAAGCGCATTAACAAATCGCCACTCGGTGCTGGAGCGCTCGCAGGGACGACGTTTCCGATTGATCGCCACTTGACCGCCAAGCTTCTTAGTTTTGACAGCATCTATGAAAATAGCTTAGATGCGGTGAGCGACCGGGACTTTATTATTGAATTTTTAAGTCATAGTTCTATGTTGATGATGCATTTATCCCGTTTTTGTGAAGAACTTATTCTTTGGTCGAGTGAAGAGTTCAAGTTTATTGAAATAGATGATACGTTTGCGACAGGAAGCAGCATTATGCCGCAAAAGAAAAATCCAGATATGGCTGAACTTATTCGTGGAAAAACGGGGCGGGTGTATGGTCACCTTATCGCGTTGTTGACCGTCATGAAAGGGTTGCCGCTCGCTTACAATAAAGACATGCAAGAAGATAAGGAAGGAATGTTTGATACTGTTCAGACGGTGATCGGTAGCTTAAAAATTTTTGCGGGTATGATTGAAACGATGACCGTTCGTGTAGACGTGATGGAAAAAGCGACGAAACAAGATTTTTCAAATGCGACGGAACTAGCAGACTATTTAGCAAAAAAGGGCGTGCCGTTTCGCGAGGCGCACGAAATCGTTGGGAAGCTTGTGCTTACATGTTTAGAGCGAGGAATATTTTTAATGGATTTGCCGCTTGATGTATATCGCCAAGCTTCGCCTTTATTTGAAGAAGATATTTATGAAGCGCTTGATCCGCACAATGCAGTGAATCGCCGCACGAGCGCGGGGGGCACAGGATTTACAGAAGTGAAAAAAGCAATTGAAAAAGTAAAACAAATGTTAGAGGCATAAAAGCAAACGCTTTTATGCCTCTGTTTGTTCAGGTGTGCGTACGACAAGCACGTCGCATTTAGCGTATCGTGTAATATGTTCAGAAACGCTTCCGATGAAAAATCGTTCAACTGCGCTCATTCCTGTTGCGCCGCAAACGATTAAATCAACTTCATACTTTGGAGCAACTTCTTTGGAAATTTTCACTTTTGGGGAACCGTATTCGATGTCTGTGACGACTTCTTTCACTCCTGCATCGATCGCCTGTTTTTCGTATGATTGCAATAATTCTTTCGCAAACTTTTCCGCTCGCTCGGCAACTGTACGATCGTATGCTTCGATCGTTGCGAACGAACGAACGTCGATAATGTGTGAAAGAACAAGTGAAGCATCGTTTCGTTTGGCGATTTCAATCGCTTTTTTAAACGCCCATTCCGCTTCTTTTGAGCCATCGACGGCGACTAAAATCTTTTTGTACTTGTACATAGCCATTCCCCCAATAAAAAAATTTTCCTTCCAATTCAAGTATATCATTTTTTGTAAAACAAACACTACGTATTGTCGAAAAATTTATGACAAAAGGAGTGAATATTGATGCGAGAAAAAGAGCAAAAAGAACAGCTTTATTACGATGAAGAAGAGATCGCGCAAGTGACTGAACAAATTACAGACGCATACATTAGCGGCGTCATTGAACAGGACGATAAACAAAAGAGACGATAATGCCTCTTTTGTTTATCGCTATGATCGAGCATAAAATGTGTTTTCCTCCGTCAGTTTGTAGTACGATAAACGTAGCAAAGCATGGATGGAGGGATAATTAGTGAGGCATGCGATTGTAACGGCAGGAACGAAAGGGCTCGGAAAAAAAGTGACGGAACGTTTTTTGGAAAAAGGATGCGCTGTTACCGTCCATTATCGAAGCGACATTCAGGCTGTTGAATCGTTAAAAGAAGCATATCGCCATTGTGAAGACCGACTTCATTTCGTACAAGGCGATGTGACGAAAAAAGAAGATTTAGTTCGTCTTGTAAATGAAGCGTTCGCGAAGTTTGGCCGCATCGATTATTTAATTCATAATGCGGGTCCTTACATATTTGAGCGGAAAAAGTTGGCGGATTATACGGATAACGAATGGTATGAGATGATTGAAGGGAATTTAAGTGCGATGTTTCATTTGTTTAAACAAGTTGTTCCGATTATGCGCGCTCAACATTTTGGTCGCATCGTAACATACGGTTTTCAAGGGGCGGACCATGCGCCAGGGTGGATGTATCGCTCAGCGTTTAGTGCAGCCAAAGTTGGACTTGTATCATTAACAAAAACGATCGCTTTTGAGGAAGCAGAGCATGGCATTACAGCGAATATGGTTTGTCCAGGAAATATTATTGGAGAAATGAAAGAAGCAACGATTGCGTATGCTCGTCAACAGAAAGATGAGATGACCCCTATTGGTCGCTCGGGTACAGGGGAAGATATTGCACGTGTTGTTGAGTTTTTATGTGATGATTTTTCAGATATGATTACAGGAGCTGTGATTGAAGTAACGGGGGGGCTTGATGTTATTCATCGGTATCGGAAATAGGCCGCCAACATGACAGCCTATACAATTTGTAGTTCTTTCGGATATGTTGTTAACGTGAGCGGTCCTTTTTCAGTCATATACATGTCATCTTCAATGCGTACGCCACCGACAGATGGGACGTAAATGCCAGGTTCAATAGTAAATACCATCCCAGCTTGAAGAGGGGTCGTGTTTGATTCGTTCATCGAAGGGTATTCATGAACATCGATGCCGAGTCCATGTCCGATGCGATGAGGAAAATACTCGCCATACCCTTCTCGTTCAATTCGCGAACGGGCAGCTTTGTCGATGCTTCCGATTGGAGCACCGATTTGGCAAGCGTCAATGGCAGCTCGTTGTGCTTGCAACACCGTATTGTATATACGTCTTTGTTCTTCTGTTGGCTGTCCAAGTACGACGGTGCGCGTAATGTCGGAACAATAGCCATCAAGTACGACACCGAGATCAAATAAGACAAAATCGCCCGTTTGGATGCGATTCGTTCCTGGAACACCGTGAGGATGCGCGCTATTTGTTCCGGCAAGCACCATCGTGTCAAAAGCCATCGTTCGCACCCCTTTTCTTTTCAACTCATATTCAATTGTTGCGATGATTTCTAGTTCTGTTTTTCCTTCTTTTAGGGCACGGACGCCAACATCGACACCAAAATCAGCTAGCTCAGCTGCTTGACGGAGCTTTTGCAGCTCCTTTTCATCTTTTGTCATTCGTAATTCATGTAGCGTATCGGTCAAATCGAAAAACGATGCATGTAAAAAACATGTTTGAAGTCGTTCGAGGCGATTGACTGTTAAATGATTTTTTTCGATACCGATACGCTCATTTTGTACATTTCGTTTACTTAACTCGTTGCTTAACATATGCCACGGATCGTGAACGTCGTCATAACTAACAATTCTATACGCCCACCCTGACTGTTTTGCTTGATTTGCATCCATTTCTGGACAAATAAGAAACGGTTCTTCATCTGGAAAAATGACAATGGCTAGCAGTCGTTCATGTGGGTTGCTGTAAAAGCCACTAAAATAAAAAACGTTTGCCGTTGATGTAATGAATGCCCATGAGCTATTCGTTTCTTTCAACTTTTGTTGAAGCTTACTTATTCGTTCCATCCTGTTCACATCCTTTCTTTTTCAGCTTATCATGAACAAAAAAAGAAGGAAATAGTGAACAAATGAAGAAACAAAATTATGTCAAAAACAAAGAAAGGAGCACGAAATATGAAAGTCACTTATCACGGACATTCTGTTGTTAAAATTGAGACGAGCGGAAAAACAATTTTCATTGATCCGTTTATTACAGGCAATCCGACGACAGATTTAAAAGCGGAGGATGTTTACGTTGACGTTATTTTATTGACACACGGACATAATGATCACGTGGGCGATACGGTTGCATTAGCGAAAAAACACGATGCTCTTGTCATTGCTCCTTATGAATTAGCCACGTATTTAGGATGGAAAGGTGTTCGCGTTCACCCAATGCACATCGGTGGATCGTTTTCTTTTGATTTTGGGAAAATAAAACTGACGCAAGCGTTTCATGGCTCAAGCTATGTAGAAGAAAACGAAACGATCGTTTATACAGGAATGCCAAGCGGTATTTTGTTTAGCGCGGAAGGAAAGACGATTTACCATGCGGGGGATACAGCGTTATTTTCTGATATGAAGCTCATCGGGGAAATGAATGATATTGATGTTGCCTTTTTACCAATTGGCGATAATTTTACGATGGGACCAGAGGATGCGGCAGTTGCGGCGAGATGGTTAAAAGCGAAAACAGTTGTGCCGATTCATTACAATACATTCCCGGTCATTCAACAAGATCCGCAACGATTTGTGAAGATGATTGATGGTGTGGGGCGCGTATTGCATGTTGGCGAAAGTATCGAGCTGTAAAAACGCTCATTGAATGCGGTCAAGCACACCCTTATAATAAAAAGTAACAAACTGTCGAAAAAGGGTGGGGCAACTTGACGATTACGAAGCACGAACAAATTTTACAGTATATCGAAACATTACCAGTTGGGGAAAAAATATCTGTTCGCCAAATTGCGAAAGAAATGGGAGTAAGCGAAGGAACAGCATATCGTGCTATAAAAGACGCCGAAACAAAAGGATACGTCAGTACGATTGAGCGCGTCGGAACGATTCGAATTGAACAAAAAAAGAAAGAAAATATCGAAAAGCTAACGTATGCGGAAGTTGTCAATATCGTTGACGGGCAAGTGCTTGGGGGAAAAGAAGGATTACATAAAACGTTAAATAAATTTGTGATCGGTGCGATGAAGCTTGAAGCAATGATGCGATATACAGGCGCGGGGAATTTATTGATCGTCGGCAATCGGACGAAAGCGCACGAACTAGCGATTGAAGCGGGCGCAGGCGTTTTGATTACAGGTGGTTTTGATACGGAAGAGCATGTGAAAAAATTAGCGGATGAGCGGAAATTGCCAATTATTTCAACAAGTTATGATACGTTTACAGTTGCGACGATGATTAACCGAGCCATTTATGATCAGCTCATTAAAAAGGAAATTGTTCTCGTCGAAGATATTTTGACGCCATTTGAAAAAACAGCATATTTGTATGTAACAGATCAAGTAGAACGGTGGTACGAGCTAAATCGAGAGACGAAACATAGTCGCTTTCCTGTAATTGATCAACAATTAAAAGTGCAAGGTATTGTGACAGCAAAAGATATTATGGGTTACGAGCGTGATGTGCCGATTGAAAAAGTAATGACGAAACATCCGATTACAGTAAGCGGAAAAACGTCTGTCGCTTCCGCTTCGCATATGATGGTGTGGGAAGGAATTGAAGTATTGCCCGTTGTTGATGAATACAATCGGTTACAAGGAATCATTAGCCGACAAGATGTATTAAAAGCATTGCAACTCGCACAACGCCAGCCACAAGTCGGTGAGACGATCGATGATATTGTCACTACCCAGTTTTTAACCGAAACGGTTGACGGTGTTTTTCGCTGCAACATTACTCCGCAAATGACAAACCATTTAGGGACGTTATCGTACGGGGTGTTTACAACTATTGTGACCGAGGCGGCAACGAGGGCTCTTCGCCTACATAAGCGTGGAGACCTTGTTGTCGAAAACATTACAATTTATTTTATTAAACCTGTACAAATTGATACGGTCATCGATATTAAGCCAAAATTATTAGAAATCGGTCGTAAGTTTGGAAAGGTGGACGTCGAAGTATTTAATGAAGGAACGCTTGTCGGAAAGGCGTTAATGATGTGTCAATTACTTGAACGACAATAGGCTGCATGTAGCAGCCTATTGTGTCTCTTCCGCCTCTTTTACCGCAAGCGGAAAATAGTAGCGATGAGCGCGATAGCCTGACCATATGCTTCCCGCACCAACGAGGAGAAAAACAATGCCGACAATGAGCGAGACAGTTGAGCGATGAATGAGAAATTGGTTAATTGCAAAGAAAAATACAAACGAGCCGAGCGCTATGCTTGATTTAGCACTAATCCATTTCCGCTCCATCGGCTTTTTACTGCGAACATATTTGATTTTGTAATACAAATAAAACGACAATGAAAAGACGATAAGTATAACAAATATTGGCATATCTAACCCTCCGACATAAAAAGTTGTTGCGTGATTATTTTACATCTTTTCGAATCATAATAAAATATGTTTTAATGGAGAAAAAAAGGGAGAAGCGCTATGGAACAAAAAGTTTTGGAAATTATTGATCATATTGAACAGTTTGACACCATTATTATCCACCGTCACGTTCGACCAGATCCTGATGCGTACGGCTCGCAAGGAGGATTAGCAGAACTAATTCAAGCGTCATTTCCAGAAAAACGAGTATATACGGTTGGAAAAGATGAACCATCGCTCGAATTTTTGCGTAAAATGGATGTCATCCCAGATGAAATGTATCATGATGCTCTTGTGATCGTTTGCGATACGGCGAATGAAGAGCGCGTATGCGATCAACGCTATAAGCTCGGAAAGAAAATTATTAAAATCGATCATCATCCAAATGAAGATCCGTACGGTGACATATTATGGGTAGATACGAGTGCCAGCTCGGTTAGTGAGATGATTTATGAGCTATATTTAATGGGAAAAGAGCGCGGCCTTGTTTTAACGAAAGAGGCAGCTCGCTTAATTTATGCTGGCATTGTTGGCGATACAGGTCGTTTCCTTTTCCCTAGCACGAATCCGAAAACATTTAAGTATGCGAGCGAGCTAATCGAGTACGGCTTTTCTTTTGTTGATTTGTACGAACAACTATACCGAACAAAATTATCGATTGCTCATTTAAGTGGGTATGTGTTGCAACATTTCGAGCTGTCTGAACACGGCGTTGCCCACATTGTATTAACAAAGGAACTATTGAGCCAGTACGATGCGACGCCAACAGAAGCTTCACAACTCGTTAGCGTGCTTGGAAATATTGAAGGAATAAAGGCGTGGGTATTTTTCGTGGAGGAAGATGATCAAATTCGTGTTCGTCTTCGCTCAAGAGGTCCGATCGTCAATGAAGTAGCTAAAAAATATCGCGGTGGAGGTCATCCGCTAGCAGCAGGAGCGTCCATCTATTCGTGGGAAGAAGTAAAACACGTATTGGCTGACTTAAATGAAGTATGTAAGCAACAGTAGGACATATCTACTGTTGCTTTAATTTTATTTCAATCGATACGTTAGTGAAAAATAAAATCGTTTCGATATCGAGACGGTACGTTCGACTGTCAATGACGTATGTTTTATTTTCAATTGCTTTTTTTAATAGCTCTTTGCTTTTATATACTGTTTCAATATCTTTCGCTGTAATATGTTGAATGTCTTTTTTTATATTTTCTTCAATGCGAAATGTTGTGTACGTATCGATGCCGTAAGATTGGGCGTTAATTACTTTCACATCAATCGATTGAATCATCAGTCGCTTTTTATTTTCTTCATTCAGCTGAACATAATCTTGTTGCCAAATGTTTAAATCATGCTTTAGCTGCGCAATGATTTCTTGCTGAGTTTTTAATTGGCGTACTTGTTTCTCTTGCAAAATGCCAAAAATTTGTGCGAAAACGATCCAACTAACGATTGCACCAATCATGGCTCCAGCGAAAAATCGTTGCCAGCCCGGATCGCGTGTGTATGGTGGAACTCTCATACGCTATGCTCCTGTGTAAACCAGCGAATGAACGTCATACCTGTTTGGGCTCCTCCAGTCGCTGATAAAATAAGTAAAAACTGTTTAATGACATCGCGTGTTTCCCCTTGAAAAAAGCCGCGTTCCACGCTATAAAACGTGTCGAACGTCCCACCAATCGCCGCAATTAGCGCCCAAATTTTTAAACTGCTTGCGAATCGGTACATCATTGTTAGCGGTGGTTCACCAGATAAAAAAGCCCCAAATCCGCCAATGAATGCTCCTCCTACTAACACACCTAAAGCGATGAAATAGCTTTGAATAAAAGCAGGCAAAAACGCTGTTTTCATCTCCATCTCGCTCACTCCTTCTGTATACTATGTATATGGGACAAACAAGCAAGGTATGTTTTGCTTTTCAACATATATGGTTCTGTTTTTTCATTCAATCGTAAAAATTTTGATAAAATATATTTGAGATCACACTTCTTTTGTGATTATCTTTACATCTTATTGCATGGCTCTCTGATGAACATATATAGTAAAAGAGAAAGCGAGGTGAACAACGATCATGATGGCGAATCGAGTGGAAAGGCACATCATTTATCCAAACCATCCGTATTATACGATGATCGACGAATATTGTTTTCGTTCAAAAAATTTGTACAACTTCGCCAACTATCAAGTCAGGCAAACGTTTTTCCAACACGGCACGTATCTTTCTTACAACAAGCTAGACAAGTTGCTGAAAACAGAAGGGATGGATGCAGACTATCGAGCGATGCCAATGGCTCAATCCGCCCAACAAACGTTAAGAATGCTCCATCAAAATTGGCAATCATTTTTTAAGTCGATGAAAGATTGGGCAAAAAACAAAGACAAATATACAGGCAGACCGAAACCGCCCAAATATCTCAAAAAAGACGGACGGTATGTGCTTGTGCTAACGAATCAATCATGCAAAGTCGTCGATGAACATATCACGTTTCCTGCCTGCTTTCAAGGGTTTCGGTTAAAGACAAACATGAAAGGGAAGCTTCAACAAGTCCGATTCATTCCGAAACACCGCCATATCATCGTCGAAGTCGTTTACAAAATCCCTATTCCACCGCAAAAACAAGATCACAACAGATGCATCAGTATTGATTTAGGATTAGATAACTTCGCAACCATTGTGAACAACGTGGGCAAACAACCGATCGTCATCAATGGTAAAGGTCTAAAATCCGTCAATCAATACTACAACAAACAAATGAGCCACTACCGCAAAGTAGCGAAACAGATGAATGGACTCGATTGGACAAAACGAATGAGCAAAATGACAGAAAAACGAAACCGCATCGTAGAAAACTTTATGCACCAAGCGAGTGCCTTTGTCATCAAACATGCGTTGTCTTTAGACTGCGATACGATTGTGGTGGGGATGAATAAAGATTGGAAGCGTGAAGTCCATCTCGGAAAGCGCACGAATCAAGCGTTCGTTCACATTCCGTATCAAACGTTTCTTCATCAGTTGCAGTACAAAACAAAACAGCATGGGATTCGTGTCATCGTGACAGAAGAAAGCTATACATCCAAATGCAGTTTTTTAGACATGGAAGAAATCAAAAAGCAAAAACAATACAAAGGAACGCGCATCAAGCGTGGGCTGTTTCAATCTGAAAACGGAACACTCATCCACGCAGATGTCAATGGGGCATACAACATCATGAGAAAAGTATTCCCAAAGGCGTTCGCCAATGGGATAGCGGGTGTGGGGTTACACCCGATCCGAGTACATGTCGCTTAAACGGCGTGGACGGATAAACAATTTTGTTAAAATCTTTATCATTATTCTATGATTTTAATAAAATTGATAACCTAATAGAAAAAAATAGAAAAGGTGGGAGACACATTGTCGTTTATCCATCTACAAGTGCGAAGTGGTTATAGCTTATTAAGTAGCACGGTGAAAATTGAGGAGCTCGTTATGCGGGCGCGTGAGCTTCAATTTTCAGCAGTTGCGTTAACGGATGAAAACGTCTTGTATGGGGTAATTCCGTTTTATAAGGCGTGTCAAGCGCACGGAATCAAACCGATTATCGGTATGATTGCGACAGTATTTGATGAGCACGGGCATACAGATCAACTGGTGCTGTTGGCGAAAAATAACGACGGGTATCGTCAACTTGTCCATATTGCTACAGCCATTCAATTAAATGACGGAAAGGGTATCTCTTTATGTAACTTATCCCGCTACACGAGCGAATTAATCGGTATGACAAGCGGGGTACATGGGCGAGTGGAGCAGCATTTGCTGAACGGAGAAATTGCTCAAGCAGAAACGCTCGTGCACACGTACGCCAAGCTATTTCAACGCGGCGATTTTTATATAAATGTGCAGCGACATGGCTTACAAGAACAAGAAGATTTATTGCCGCTACTTTTTGAACATAGTAAACGATGGGACATGCCGCTCGTGGCGACAAACGATGTACGCTACATGTATAAAGAAGATGCTCTTGCTTATGAATGTTTGCTTGCGATGAAGCACGGGAAGAAAATGACCGATTCGAGCCGACCTCGTTTGGCAGCAAATGAATATTATTTGAAAAGTGCAGATGATATGACTGCCTTATTTTCTATATGTCATGAGGCGGTGGAAGAAACGGTGCGCATTGCAGAGCGATGCGATGTAACGTTTGAGCATGAGCAATGGTTTATGCCGCGCTATCCTGTCCCCTCAGGGACAACAGCTGATGAGCATTTGCAATCATGGTGTTGGGAGCAATTGACGAAACGTTTTCCAAATCGTCCGCAACCGTACGTTGATCGATTACAATACGAACTACAAATCATTCAACAGATGAACTTTAGCGACTATTTTTTAATTGTTGCCGACTTTGTTCGCTTTGCCCGCGAGCAAGGCATATTCGTCGGGCCAGGGCGCGGGTCAGCGGCAGGTTCTCTCGTTGCCTACATACTCGGCATTACACAAATCGATCCGTTGCAATATGGACTTTTGTTCGAACGCTTTTTAAATCCAGCTCGTTTATCACTTCCCGATATAGATATCGATTTTCCTGATGATCGTCGCGAAGAAGTGATTCGCTACATTGAACAAAAATATGGAAAAGATTACGTTGCACAAATTATTACGTTTGGGACGTTCGGAACGCGCTCAGCGATTCGCGAAGTTGGTCGTGTGTTTGATGTAGATGAACACGACGTACAACAAACGTTACATACCGGGCGACTCGACCATACACGGCCATGGCATCGCGTGGTGCAACGTATTGAAGGATTGCCAAAGCATACGTCGATTCATGCTGCCGGCATTGTCATTAGCCCATGCCCATTAACGGACATCGTTCCTCTTCAAAGTGGGCAAACGACAACATATGTGACGCAATATGCGATGGATGCGCTTGAACAAATAGGACTATTAAAATTTGATTTGCTTGCATTGAAAAATTTAACGACGATCGAGCAGATGATAAATAGTATTGAAAAACGGACAGGACGTCGTTTACGTTTTGACGACGTGCCGCTTGATGACGAACAAACGTATGCTCTTTTCAGCCAAGGAGATACATTTGGCGTATTTCAGCTTGAGTCAGAAGGAATGAAGCGGGTATTGCGCGAATTAAAACCGACAACGTTCGAAGATATTGTTGCAGTAAACGCTCTATTTCGTCCAGGCCCGATGGAGCAAATCCCAACATACATTTCTCGCAAACATCGTCGTGAATCGATCGTTTACATGCATGATGATTTGAAGTCGATTTTGCAGTCAACATATGGCGTCATCATTTATCAAGAACAAATTATGAAAATTGCTGAGAAAATGGCAAACTTTTCGTTAACCCAAGCTGATTTATTACGTCGAGCAATAAGTAAAAAAGACGTCGCGCAAATGGAAAAAGAGAAAAGGCGCTTCATTGAAGGATGTATGCAAAATGGATACGCTGATCATGTCGCAAACGAATTGTACGAGCTCATCGTTCGATTTGCTGGGTATGGATTTAATCGAAGTCATGCGGTCACGTATAGTTACATTTCGTATATGATGGCGTATATTAAAGCGCATTATCCGCTCGATTTTTATGCCGCATTATTAACAAACGTAAGCGGTCAAAAAGAAAAAATGATGCAATGTGTGTACGAACTTCGGAAAAAACGAATACGATTACTTCCTCCTTCGATCGGACGAAGTGAAGAGCACTTTACTGTTGATGAAAACGGTATTCGTTTTGGGTTTTTAGCGATTAAACAAGTTAACTCTGCCTTTATCAAACAAGTTATTCTGGAGCGCCGAAAGCGACCGTTTTCCGATTTTTTTGATTTTGTTTCCCGACTACGACTCGAACCTTCACAAAGAAAAATGGTTGAAGCGTTCATTTTTTCTGGTTGCTTTGATGAATTTCGTATCGAGCGTGCTACTCTTTATGCAAGTATAGATGTGGCGTTTGAGCATGCACAGTTTTTCACATCGCTTCCTCATATACGACCAAAGTACGTCCATGCTGAGCCGTTATCGCTTATCGATCAGCTCAAGCATGAAAAACAATGGCTCGGCGTATACGTATCTCCACATCCTGTTGAGTCATTTTCGCATTTTTATTCGATATGGGGAGCAAAACGAATGTATGAGTGGGAAAAGGAAGAATCAAATTACGGTAAAGTGATCGCATACGTTGAGGAGGTGATGAAAAAGCGGACAAAAAAGGGAGAAGAGATGGCGTTTCTTACAATTTGTGACGATAGCGATGAATGGCATGCTATTGTATTTCCAGCAAGCTACCGACGTTTTCATTCCATATTGCAACAAGGAACGGTGTTGTATATGGAAGGGAAAATAGAGAAACGGATGAATGGTTGGCATCTAATTGTGCAACAACTGAGGAAGCCAGAGTGTGTATACGTGAAAATTGACGAACAACATGCATCACCGATCGTGTTGCAACAGTTAAAAAACGTGTTAACAACTTATCGTGGGCATGTACCTGTTGTTTTGTATTATGAGGCGGAGAGGAAAAAAGTACAGCTTTCCCATGAATATGCCGTTTCTCCACAAGATGAATGCATGAAGCAGTTGACGGCATTGCTTGGGGACGGAAACGTTGTCGTAAAATAAAAAGCTTTACTATTTTTCATTTTTATTATATTTTTATAGAAGTTAAGTGGTCAGACCAGTTGTTGACGACTTTTTAGGGAGGAAGATGTTGTGCCGTTGTTTGAAGAAGCGCTTCGTATGCATGAACGTTATCAAGGGAAGCTAGAAGTAAAAGCGAAAGTGCCATTAAGGAACGCCTATGATTTAAGTTTGGCGTATTCTCCTGGTGTGGCCGAACCGTGCAAAGCTATTTCTCACGATCCAATCAAAATATACGATTATACATTAAAAGCGAACACGGTAGCTGTTGTATCGAATGGAAGTGCGGTATTAGGACTTGGAAACATTGGGGCGGAAGCAGCATTGCCGGTTATGGAAGGAAAAGCTGTGCTTTTTAAAAGTTTTGCCGGAGTTGATGCCTTTCCGATTTGTTTAAATACATCAGATGTGGAACAAATCATTCAAACAGTTAAACTGCTTGAACCGACGTTTGGTGGCATCAACTTAGAAGATATTGCTGCTCCGCATTGTTTTATTATTGAAGAGCGATTAAAGGAAGAAATGAACATTCCTGTCTTTCACGACGACCAGCACGGAACAGCGATTGTGACTGTTGCGGGTCTAGTCAACGCGTTAAAGTTAGTAAACAAAAAGATGGAAGATATTCAAGTCGTGATTAACGGAGCAGGTGCGGCAGGCATTGCGATCATGAAGTTGCTCCGCTGTTACGGAGTCGAACATATGATTATGTGCGATTCAAAAGGGGCCATTTATGAGGGGCGTCCGTACGGAATGAATGACATCAAACATGAAATTGCGCAATGGACAAACGTGGAGAAAAAATCAGGGACGTTACAAGAAGTGATCGTTGGTGCGGATGTATTTATTGGTGTATCTGTTGCAGGAGCATTGACAGCTGGCATGGTTGAAACGATGAATCGGGATGCGATCATTTTTGCGATGGCAAACCCGATGCCAGAAATTATGCCTGAAGAGGCGCTACAAGCAGGGGCGACGGTTGTCGGAACAGGACGCTCTGACTATCCGAATCAAGTAAATAATGTTTTGGCGTTTCCTGGTATGTTTAGAGGGGCGCTTGATGTGCGCGCAAAACAAATTAATGAACAAATGAAAATAGCC
Source organism: Anoxybacillus pushchinoensis (assembly GCF_900111795.1). GTDB lineage: Bacteria > Bacillota > Bacilli > Bacillales > Anoxybacillaceae > Anoxybacillus > Anoxybacillus pushchinoensis. The sequence continues at coordinate 15,956 of NZ_FOJQ01000019.1, forward strand.
GCCGTTGAAGCGATTGCCAACTTAATTACAGAAGACGAATTGCGCGCCGATTATGTCATTCCAGCTCCGTTTGATCCTCGTGTTGCTCCAGCGGTCGCCGCTGCTGTGGCGAAAGCAGCAATCGAAACAGGGGTCGCACGCACGATGCTCGATCCAAAAGAGGTAGAACAACGAACGCGACAATTAGTAGCTATTGCAGGTGAGCACAACGATGACGACTTCTAAAGTGTACATTGAAACGTTTTGGCAAATTCATCGCATGATTGAGGAAGCAGGTCTCCAACCTGGAGATCGACTTCCTTCTGAACGAGAATTAGCTGAAAGATTACAAGTTGGACGTTCTTCTGTTCGCGAAGCACTAAGGGCGTTAGAACTGCTCGGACTTATTGAAACGCGTCGCGGAGAAGGGACGTTTATGAAGCCGTTCGGTGAACATCAGCTCATTCAACTCCTCGGTTCGTTTATTTTACAAGGAAATCGGGAAAAACGGGATTTAGTTGAAACAAAATTGCTAATCGAGCGAACGTGCCTGCAGCTTGCTTGCGAACGAATGACAGAGGAGAAGTTCGAGCACATTGCGCAAGTGGAGCACACGTACCATTTGTTTTTTCGACGAATTGTGGAAGCAACGGATAATTATTTATTGCTACGCATTTGGCTCGTATTACACGACTTTTTTGAGCACGTATATACAATAGATGTCCCTTCCGAATTTTATGACGAAATGTCGCAGGCGCTACAAAAAAAATGTTGCGTAGAAGCAGTGGCTGTTTATGAGCGATATGTCATGCAAAATATGTCGAAAGACAAATGACACAATATGACAAACAAAGTTGTCTTTATTCGGTAAAGTAGAAATGGACGAAGTAGGGGAGGGAAACATGTGCTAAAAGATTTGTTCTCTAAAAAGAAGAAATATGCGACCATTCCGTCTGAACAAGCAAAGCAAGATGTGCCAGAAGGTATTATGACGAAATGTCCGAAATGCAAAAAGATTATGTATACGAAAGAGCTAGTGAAAAACTTACGCGTTTGTATATCGTGCGGCTATCATCATCCGATGTCTGCTCCTGAACGTATTGCGTGCTTATTAGATGAAGGAACGTTTTGTGAATATGACCGTCACCTTCTTTCTAAAAACCCGCTCGACTTCCCGCAATATATGGAAAAGATTGAGGAAGATCGTGAGAAAACGAAGCTAAATGAGGCGGTTGTGACAGGGGAAGGAACGATCAACGGCTTTCCTGTCGTTGTTGCCGTGATGGATTCACGATTTCGTATGGGAAGCATGGGATCGGTCGTTGGAGAAAAAATTGCCCGCGCCATTGAACGAGCAATGGAGAAATCCGTTCCTTTCATTATTTTCACCGCTTCAGGTGGGGCACGTATGCAAGAAGGTGTGTTAAGTTTAATGCAAATGGCAAAAACAAGTGCAGCATTAAAACTGTTTAGCGAACAAGGTGGGTTAATTATTTCCGTCATGACCCATCCGACGACCGGGGGGGTGTCAGCGAGTTTCGCTTCGCTCGGAGATTATAATTTCGCTGAGCCAGGAGCTCTTATCGGTTTTGCAGGGCGGCGAGTCATTGAACAAACGGTTCGCGAAGAACTGCCAGATGATTTTCAAACGGCTGAATTTTTATTAAAACACGGACAATTAGACGCTGTCATTCCGCGTCATGAATTAAAAGACACATTAACGAATATATTAGACATTCACCAAGCGCGAGGTGAGGACGAATGGCGTACGAGTTAGAATTCGAAAAGCCGCTTGTAGAGTTAAGGAAAAAAATTAGTGAGTTAAAAGAGTTTACGAAACATCGCGATGTCGATTTTTCAGATGAAATTAATAAACTAGAAGCGCGTCTTGAAAAGCTTGAACATGATATTTATGCCAACTTAAGCCCGTGGGATCGTGTGCAAATTGCGCGCCATCCGAATCGACCGACAACGCTTGATTATATTGAACGATTGTTTACAAACTTTTTCGAATGTCACGGTGACCGTTGTTTTGGGGATGATGAAGCGATCGTAGGAGGAATTGCAAAATATCATGGATTACCTGTGACTGTCATCGGTCATCAACGTGGGAAAGATACAAAAGAAAATATTCGTCGTAATTTTGGTATGCCACATCCCGAAGGATATCGAAAAGCGCTTCGTTTAATGAAGCAAGCGGAAAAATTTGGGCGTCCGATTATTTGTTTTATTGATACGAAGGGGGCGTATCCAGGAAAGGCTGCTGAAGAACGGGGGCAAAGCGAAGCAATCGCACGGAACTTATTTGAAATGGCAGGCTTAACTGTTCCTGTCGTATGCATCGTGATCGGTGAAGGAGGAAGTGGTGGTGCGCTTGCTCTTGGTGTCGGCAACTATGTTCATATGCTTGAAAATTCGACGTATTCCGTCATCTCGCCGGAAGGAGCGGCCGCAATTTTATGGAAAGATGCATCGCTTGCAAAAAAAGCTGCCGAAACGATGAAAATTACAGCAAAAGATTTAAAAGAGCTCGGCGTCATTGATGAGATCGTTCCAGAAGTGCGTGGGGGGGCACACCGAAATGTCGATGAGCAAGCGAAATACATTGACGATGTGCTGCAACGTTCATTGCGTCAATTGCTTCCATTAAGCGCTGAACAACTGATTGCGCAACGATACGAAAAATATAAACAGATTGGCGATTTTATCGAATCTCAACAACATGTATCGGTTATGTAAAATGGTCATCATCGGATGGCCTTTTTACATGAAATAAATGATTTTGGGAAAACTTGTTGTAGTGAGAAAAATCAACGTTTTGTGAAACATTTCATTATGTATTGTGTTCCATATACCTTCATGTTATCTTAAAGTAAGAGGTCATACTTCTTATTTTATTTTTTTAAAGAGGTGAAGAGCGATGAAAAGAATTGGTGTGCTTACGAGCGGTGGCGATTCGCCAGGAATGAATGCCGCTATTCGTGCGGTTGTTCGGAAAGCGATTTACCACGGCTTAGAAGTGTACGGCGTTTATCACGGATATGCTGGATTGATTGCCGGGAATATAAAGAAGCTTGAGATTGGCGATGTTGGCGACATTATTCATCGCGGCGGAACGATGTTATATACTGCCCGCTGTCCAGAATTCAAAACGTTAGAAGGGCAGTTAAAAGGAATTGAGCAGTTGAAAAAACACGGTATTGAGGGGCTTGTTGTCATTGGTGGCGACGGTTCATACCAAGGGGCGAAAAAATTAACAGAGCACGGCTATCCTTGTGTTGGTGTGCCGGGAACGATTGATAACGACATTCCTGGAACAGATTTTACGATCGGATTTGACACAGCATTGAATACAGTGATTGACGCGATTGATAAAATTCGTGATACAGCGACATCTCATGAACGTACATACGTTATTGAAGTCATGGGGCGTCACGCTGGTGATATTGCTCTTTGGGCAGGACTTGCTGGTGGTGCGGAAAGCATTTTAATTCCAGAAGCTGATTATGATATGGATGAAATTGTCGCTCGTCTGAAGCGCGGACATGAGCGCGGTAAAAAACATAGTATTATCATCGTTGCAGAAGGGGTTGGCAGCGGTGTTGATTTCGGTAAACGCATTGAAGAAGCAACAGGATTTGAAACGCGTGTAACTGTGCTAGGGCACGTACAGCGCGGTGGATCACCGACAGCGTTTGACCGTGTACTTGCTAGCCGTTTAGGTGCGCGCGCAGTGGAATTGTTACTCGAAGGAAAAGGTGGACGTTGCGTTGGTATTCAAAACAATCATCTCGTCGACCACGACATCATTGAAGCGTTAGCACAAAAACATACAGTTGACCAAAAAATGTATCAACTATCAAAAGAACTTTCAATTTAGTGGTTATTTATGGTATCGTTTCCATATGCAAAGTGTAGGAGGGTATTTATGCGCAAAACGAAAATTGTTTGTACGATCGGTCCAGCGAGTGAAAGTGTAGAAAAGCTTGTGCAGCTCATTGAGGCAGGGATGAATGTTGCCCGCCTCAACTTTTCGCACGGAAGTCATGAAGAACATGCAGCGCGCATTCGCAACATTCGCGAAGCATCGAGAATGACTGGAAAAACGGTTGCGATTTTATTGGATACGAAAGGACCAGAAATTCGTACACATGACATGGAAAATGGTGCGATTGAATTGAAAGCGGGCGCTGAAGTCACTATTTCGATGACGGAAGTGCTCGGTACGCCAGAAAAATTTTCGATTACGTATGAAGGGCTAATTGACGATGTGCATGTCGGCTCAACGATTTTGTTAGACGATGGTTTAATTGGTTTAGAAGTATTGGCTGTTGATAAAGAAGCGAAAGAAATAAAAACAAAAGTATTAAACGGTGGCGTATTAAAAAATAAAAAAGGTGTAAACGTTCCGGGCGTCAAAGTAAAATTGCCAGGTATTACAGAAAAAGATGCTGCTGACATTCGTTTCGGTATCGAGCAAGGTATTGATTTTATTGCTGCATCATTTGTTCGTCGCGCTTCAGATGTGCTCGAAATTCGGGAATTGCTTGAGGCGCATGACGCGTTACACATTCAAATCATCCCGAAAATTGAGAATCAAGAAGGCGTAGACAATATTGATGAAATTTTAGAAGTAGCAGACGGTTTAATGGTTGCTCGTGGCGACTTAGGCGTCGAAATTCCAGCGGAAGAAGTGCCTCTCGTCCAAAAAGAGCTAATTAAAAAATGCAATGCGCTTGGAAAACCTGTTATTACAGCGACACAAATGCTTGATTCCATGCAACGAAATCCACGTCCAACCCGCGCTGAGGCGAGCGATGTAGCGAACGCCATTTTTGACGGAACAGATGCGGTTATGCTTTCTGGCGAAACGGCAGCAGGAGCTTATCCAGTTGAGGCGGTACAAACGATGCATCGCATCGCTTTACGTACAGAACAAGCGTTGCAATATCGCGACTTATTATCAAAACGCAGCAAACAAAGCGGCACAACGATTACAGATGCGATCGGACAATCGGTTGCCCATACAGCGTTAAATTTAGATGTCGCAGCGATTGTGACGCCGACAGTGAGCGGTCATACGGCGCGTATGATTTCGAAATATCGCCCAAAAGCGCCAATTATTGCGGTGACATCTGATGAAGCAGTGTCTCGGAAATTAGCGCTCGTTTGGGGTGTTTATCCAGGCGTTGCCCAACATGCAACGTCGACAGACGAAATGCTCGATATTGCTGTTGAGGCCGCTCTTGGCACAGGCATCGTCAAACATGGTGATCTCGTTGTCATTACTGCGGGAGTACCAGTTGGGGAAACGGGCTCAACGAACTTAATGAAAGTTCATATGATCGGTGATATGATTGCAAAAGGCCAAGGCATCGGTCGTAAATCAGCATTTGGCAAAGCGGTTGTAGCAAAAACTGCCCAAGAAGCGCTTAAAAAAATGGTTGAAGGTGGCATTTTAGTGGCACCTGCAACAGATGCGGACATGATGAAGGCACTAGAAAAAGCTGTCGCGATCATTACGGAAGAAGGTGGTCTAACAAGCCACGCTGCAGTTGTCGGTTTGAGCCTAGGTATTCCAGTCATTGTTGGAGTAAACAATGCTACATCCATTTTAAAAGATGGACAAGATATTACAGTAGATGCGAGCTTTGGTGCAATTTATCGCGGCCATGCAAGCGTGCTATAATAAAGAAGGGAACAACCCCTTCTTTTCTTGTTTTGGAGGGATCTCAATGCGCCGTATCTTTTCACTTCTTTTTATCGTTATTCCAGCATTAGAAATTGTCGTTCTCGTTTTATCGGGACAGGCGATCGGAGTTTGGCCGACATTTGCGCTTATTGTCGCCACGGGCATCATCGGTGCATTTTTGGCGAAGCGACAAGGCATATATACGCTTCAACGTGTAAAAGATGAGCTGATGAGGGGACATATACCTAGTGATGCACTATTAGATGGCGTTTGTATTTTAGTCGGGGGGATGTTATTATTAACGCCAGGCTTTATTACGGATACAGTAGGGTTTATGCTCCTTCTCCCGTTGGCACGAAAAAAAATAAAACCATGGCTCGTGCGCCTGTTTAAATGGATGTTTTACACAAAAACATGGATGTACATTCGGAAATGAGAAAAGCATAAGCTCGTCGCTTATGCTTCTTTTTTTCCAACTATGAAGTTCCAGATGTCTTGAAATACGCCGACATGATGCAGCGTGCGTCCGATGACAAGCAACACCGGTCCGACGATTAAACCGAGAAAACCGATTAACTTGAAGCCGACGAATAAAGCGATTAATGTCGCTAACGGATCAAGTCCGATATTCGAAGAAAGAAGTTTCGGCTCCATCACCTGCCGTTGTACGAGAACGACAATATACAGCACGCTAAGTCCGATCGCAAAATGAGTTTCACCACTTATTGCGGCATAAATGATCCATGGAACGAATACTAATCCCGTTCCTAAGTAAGGTAAAACATCTACAATGCCAATAATAAGGGCGATAGTAATCGCATATTCTACGCGCAAAATAAGCAATCCGACTAATACGATGAGCGTCGTAATGGAAATGAGCGTAGCTTGTGCTTTAATAAAGCCGAATAGAGCCTTTTTTAATTCTGCAAAAACTTTTGTTCCGCTCGTCTGCACTTTGCTTGGCAATAATTTTTGAAACAACGCTTTTAGCCGATACCAGTCTTTGCTTATAAAAAACGTAGCTAGCAATGAAAAAATAAAAATTGTTGCAAAATTAGGCAACCATCCAATGATGGAAGGAATGTTTTGTAATATATTTTGAATAAACTGCCCCACTGTCGTCGCAATTTTCGTCCCAACCGATTGGATATTTGTCATAATTGTATCTTGTTGGGTTGTGTCTAAATTTTTAAAAAGAGTAGCGAGTTGATTATATAATGGAATGAGCTGGCTGGCGACAAACTGTTCCATATAAACGACGAGCTTTTGAAAATGGTTAGGCACAACTGTTGCTAAATATTGTGTTCCTGTTACAATTTCCGCAACGAGAAGAGTAACGAGACCGGCAACGAGTGCGAGTAAAAAAAGTAAAACAACGATGACCGCCAAAGCTCTTGGCATCCTCACTTTTTTCTCTAATAGATCGACAATAGGATTAATAAGAAAAGCGATCGCTAACGCAATTAAAAACGGATACGTTAACGTGGACAAATAATATAAGCTTGCTAATCCAGCGACGATCACCACGATCACAAATAAAAAACGCAGGGAACTGTACAAATATTGATTCGACACTCCCTCACCTCCCGACTTTTTGGCATTTATGACTATTATAATATACAATGCAAAAGAAGAAAAAGTTTTAAGAAAGGGGGATGCTACGTGCAGCCGTTTATTTTTTTATTTATTTTGCTCGTGATTGGGATGATTGCGAAAAATCACTCTCTTATTGTTGCTGTACTTTTTTTACTTGTTGTAAAGAGCATCGGATTAAGTTCAAAAGTGTTTCCTTACTTCCAACAAAAAGGGATCAATCTCGGTGTGACAATCATTACAATTGCCGTATTAGTTCCGATCGCATCCGGAAAAATAGGTTTGAAAGAACTGACGGAATCCGTTCGCTCGATTTATGCATGGATTGCGTTGTTATCAGGAATTGCCGTTGCTTTGTTAGCAAAAGGAGGCGTGACGCTGCTTGCGAAAGATCCGCACATGACGACTGCGCTTGTCATCGGTACGATTTTAGCTGTATCTTTATTCAAAGGCGTCGCTGTTGGCCCATTAATTGGTGCTGGTATCGCATATACGATCATGAAAATGGTCGATGTGTTTTCATGATTTATTACTTTTTCATAATAATATTTTTGAATTATGATTTCTTTTAGTTCACAAAAGTCTGATAATTGTTTATAATAGTAGTGGAGCATGTACGAAACGATCGTATATATTCCCCTGCCCGCTTCGTTAAGTGGATAGGTGAATATATAACAAAATGTAAGCCGTTTCTTTGCATTTTTATTCATGTGTTTTGAGCAAGCGCTCACCGACGTGCATCAACATGGGAAAAGGGGAATAAAAGTGAAAAGGAGAGATGTAACATGACAGTAACTCGCGGTCTCGAAGGGGTTGTTGCAACCACTTCCACCATTAGTTCAATCATCGATGATACGCTCACATATGTTGGGTATAATATCGATGATTTAGCAGAACACGCTACGTTTGAAGAGGTTGTTTATTTACTTTGGCATCGCAAATTACCGAACAAAGAAGAATTGGAAACGCTAACAAAGCAGTTAGCAGAAAATGCTGATATTCCGCAACAAGTTATTGATCATTTTAAAATGTATCCGCTTGATCAAGTGCATCCGATGGCTGCGCTTCGTACAGCAATTTCATTCCTTGGTTTGTACGATGAAGAGGCGGAAGCGATGAATCCGGAAGCGAACTATCGAAAAGCTATTCGCTTGCAGGCGAAAGTATCGACGATCGTTGCTGCGTTTTCGCGCGTTCGCAAAGGATTGGAGCCTGTTCAGCCGCGCAAAGATTTAAGTTTCGCAGCAAACTTTTTATACATGCTGACAGGAAAAGAGCCAGATCCAATTGCTGTTGAAGCGTTTAATAAGGCGCTCGTCCTTCATGCTGACCATGAATTGAATGCGTCAACGTTTACAGCGCGCGTCTGTGTTGCTACTTTGTCTGATGTATATTCAGGCATTACAGCGGCGATTGGAGCGTTGAAAGGGCCGCTTCACGGTGGAGCGAACGAAGCGGTAATGAAAATGTTGACGGAAATCGGCACGCTTGAAAACGTAGAAACGTACATTCATAACAAATTAAACAACAAAGAAAAAATTATGGGCTTCGGCCATCGCGTGTATCGTCACGGAGATCCGCGTGCGAAACACTTAAAGAAAATGTCTGAAAAATTGACGAAGTTGACAGGCGAACCACATTGGTACGACATGTCGGTGAAAATCGAGGAGATCGTCACATCGACAAAAGGATTGCCGCCAAATGTTGACTTCTACTCAGCTTCTGTTTACCATAGTTTAGGAATTGATCATGATTTATTCACACCAATTTTCGCTGTTAGCCGCATGTCCGGCTGGCTCGCACACATTTTAGAGCAGTACGAAAACAACCGTCTCATTCGTCCGCGTGCAGAATATACAGGACCGACGAGACAAGTGTACGTACCGCTTGAAAAACGCGCATAATGATGGTTTTACAAGGTGGGAAACTCGCCTTTCTCACCTTTTTATACTACATGATTTGGAGGTCGTTATTGTGATGCAAGGAGAAAAAATTACGGTTACAAACGGGGTATTAAACGTTCCAAACTATCCAATTATTCCATTCATTGAAGGGGACGGGACAGGTCCGGACATTTGGGCGGCCGCTTCTCGCGTATTAGAAGCAGCTGTTGAAAAAGCTTATAAAGGTGAGCGAAAAATCGTTTGGAAAGAAGTGCTTGCTGGTGAAAAGGCGTTTAAATTGACAGGTGAATGGTTGCCGCAAGAAACGCTCGATACGATTCGTGAATACATAATTGCGATTAAAGGGCCGTTGACAACTCCGGTAGGAGGCGGAATTCGTTCATTGAACGTTGCGCTTCGTCAAGAGCTCGATTTGTTTGTATGTCTTCGTCCGGTTCGCTATTTTAATGGAGTTCCTTCGCCAGTCAAGCGTCCTGAAGATACGGACATGGTTATTTTCCGTGAAAATACGGAAGATATTTACGCTGGAATTGAATACGCGAAAGGGACACCGGAAGTGAAGAAGGTTATCGATTTCTTACAAAACGAAATGGGCGTGCGCAAAATTCGCTTCCCTGAAACATCAGGCATCGGCATTAAGCCGATTTCAGAAGAAGGAACGAAGCGATTAGTGCGTGCGGCAATTAAGTACGCAATTGAACATGGTCGCAAGTCTGTTACGCTCGTTCATAAAGGTAACATTATGAAATATACAGAAGGTGCGTTTAAAAACTGGGGTTACGAACTGGCTGAACAGGAGTTCGGTGACCAAGTGTTTACATGGGCAGAGTATGACCGCATCGTTGAAACGCACGGAAAAGAAGCAGCAAATCAAGCGCAAGCGGAAGCGGAAGCAGCAGGAAAAATTATTATTAAAGATGCGATTGCGGACATTTTCTTACAGCAAATTTTAACTCGTCCTCGTGAGTTTGACGTCGTTGCGACGATGAACTTAAACGGAGACTACATTTCTGATGCACTCGCAGCGCAAGTAGGTGGCATTGGCATCGCACCAGGTGCAAACATCAACTATGAAACAGGACACGCTATATTTGAAGCAACGCATGGAACTGCACCGAAATATGCCGGCTTAGATAAGGTGAACCCATCGTCTGTTATTTTATCTGGTGTCATGATGTTTGAACATCTCGGTTGGAACGAGGCAGCAAAACTGATCATTAATTCAATGGAAAAAACGATCGCATCTAAAGTCGTCACATATGACTTCGCGCGTTTAATGGAAGGTGCGACAGAAGTAAAATGTTCGCAATTTGCAGATGCTCTCATTCAAAACATGGGAGAATAAAAAGCAACTGAAACGGATGACGCCGCTTGAAATAAATTATGATAAAAAGGGGATGGAAGAACGTGGGTATGAAACGTAAAAAAATCTCGATTATCGGTGCTGGATTTACGGGAGCGACGACCGCGTTTATTTTAGCGCAAAAAGAGCTCGGTGATATCGTCCTTGTCGATATTCCGCAATTGGAAAATCCAACAAAAGGAAAGGCGCTTGATATGCTTGAGTCAAGCCCAGTTCTCGGTTTTGACGCGAATATTATTGGAACGTCGAATTATGCGGATACGGCCGATTCGGATATCGTTGTAATCACGGCTGGCATCGCACGCAAGCCGGGCATGAGCCGCGACGATTTAGTAACGACAAACCAAAGCATTATGAAGGCTGTGACGAAAGAGGTCGTCAAGTATTCACCGAACTGCTTTATTATCGTATTAACCAATCCGGTCGATGCGATGACATATACAGTATTTAAAGAATCCGGCTTCCCGAAAAATCGTGTCATCGGTCAATCTGGTGTGTTAGATACCGCACGTTTCCGTACATTTGTTGCACAAGAATTGAATTTGTCTGTCAAAGACATTACAGGATTTGTTTTAGGCGGTCATGGCGATGATATGGTGCCGCTTGTCCGTTACTCATATGCAGGTGGCATTCCGCTTGAAACGCTAATTCCGAAAGAACGTTTAGACGCCATCGTCGAACGGACGCGTAAAGGCGGCGGTGAAATTGTTAACTTGCTTGGCAATGGTAGCGCGTATTATGCGCCAGCCGCGTCCCTCGCGGAAATGGTTGAGGCGATCGTAAAAGACCAGCGCCGAGTTCTTCCAGCCATCGCTTATTTAGAAGGTGAATATGGATATGAAGGTATTTATTTAGGTGTGCCAACGATTTTAGGTGGCAACGGAATCGAAAAAGTTATTGAGCTCGAGTTAACAGAGGAAGAAAAAGCGGCATTAGCAAAATCTGTTGAGTCGGTGAAAAATGTAATGAACGTATTACAATAACAAAAATTCGGGGATTCCCCCGAATTTTTGTATATGGTCAAACAAAGGGGGAAGAAGGATGTTAGGGAAAAAGCGTAAAATTGGAAGGTTGATTTCGGACATATCCGTTGGTGAGAAACTTATGTTAACGGAGGCGATCGAAGATAAAGACTTGTTGTTATACTTAGGGCTTACGAACGATGCGAATCCGCTTTATATTCAACACGACTACGCATCACAAACGCCATTGAAGCGTCCAATCGTACCGGCGATCATGTTAACAGGATTGATTACATCAGCGATTTCAAAATATTTACCGGGACCAGGAAGCCATATTGTTTCCAAAACAATTGAATTTAAACGGCCGGTGTATCATTACGAACATGTTGAATTTTTATTTGAAGTGACATCTGTTGATGAAGAAAACAATGAAATTCATGTTTCAGTTCAAGTTGTTAGAGATGGAGAAGAAGTATTGGTTGGAACATTGCGTGTCGTTCCACCATATCCGTTTATTGAAGAGAAAGCATTAGATAATTTTTAAAAAGGGGCGCTGCCTCTTTTTTATTTTTATCTTTTAAAATAACTCGTTATAATAAAAATGTAACAAATTTACGTTGCTGGAGGATGGCTATGTCAAAACGTGTGTTAGTTGTCGACGATGAGCAGTCGATCGTCACATTGTTAGAGTACAATTTAAAACAAGCGGGATTTACCGTATTGACAGCTTATGACGGGGAAGAGGGACTCAATAAAGCATTAGCGGAGCGTCCGGATTTTATCATTCTCGATTTAATGTTACCGAAATTAGACGGCATTGAAGTATGTAAACAACTACGTCAACAAAAAGTATTGACCCCGATTTTAATGTTGACGGCAAAAGATGATGAATTCGATAAAGTGCTCGGACTTGAATTAGGTGCTGACGATTATATGATAAAACCGTTTAGCCCACGTGAAGTCGTTGCGCGTGTAAAAGCGATTTTGCGGCGAACAGCGATCCATGGCCAAGAGGAAAAGCAAGAACATAGTGACGATTCGCTCGTTGTCGGACAACTAAAAATATTCCCTGATCGCTATGAAGCGTATTTTGCAGAACATAGATTAGAACTTACTCCAAAGGAATTTGAATTGTTGGCATATTTAGCGAAACATAAAGGGCGCGTGTTGACGCGTGATCAGTTATTAAGTGCAGTGTGGAACTATGATTTTGCTGGAGATACGCGCATTGTTGATGTGCATATTAGCCATTTGCGTGAGAAAATCGAACAGGATACGCGCAAGCCACTATACATTAAAACGATACGCGGACTAGGGTACAAACTAGAGGAGCCGAAAGCGGATGAATAAGTTTCGCTCCCGGTTATTGCTCGGGCTTATTTCGGTCATTTTATCCGTTTTATTTGGGCTCGGGTTGCTGCTAGGACAACTTTTCCAAAAGTTTTACTTAGATGCTGTACATGATCGAATGGAGAAAGAGGCTAAGCTTTTAGCGTTATATATGGAAAACGAATCCCTTCACTCCTCGACGTTTGAACAACGATTGCGCGCCATTAGCGATGTGTTGTCTGCTCGCATAACGATTGTCGATCATGATGGAATGGTGCTGCTCGATACAGACAACTACGTATCGATCGACGAAAAACGTCATAAAAAAATGATTCAAACGGTGTTAAAGCAAGAGAAACGATCAGTTGTTTTTGAAGAAGAACAAGATTTATATTATTACGCTGTTCCGTTTTGGCAAAAAAATAAGCAAATTGGATATATTGTCATCAGCTTGCCTATGTATGCGATCGAGCGTGTCAATGAACAAATTTGGCTATTGCTTACGTTCAGTTTGAGCATCGCTTTTTTCATTATTCTTTTATTGGGAATTAAAATTACAAATCAATATACAAGACCGATTGAAGCTGCAACAAAAGTGGCGATGGAGCTTGCGCGCGGCAATTATAAAGCGCGGACGTACGAAAGTCGGGAAGATGAGACGGGGATGCTTAGTCAGTCGTTAAACATTTTGGCGCGCAATTTGCAGGAGATGGTACGGATGCAAGAGATGCAACAAGACCGCTTGCGTGCCCTCATCGAAAATATGGGGAGCGGCTTAATTTTAATCGATCAGCGAGGCTACATTTCTCTCATGAATCGCGCGTATAAAGAAATGTTTCATGTTGATCCGTCTGACTACGTCCATCGCTTATATTATGAGGCGTTTCCGCATAAAGAAATCATTGAGCTTGTAGAAGAAATATTTATGATGGAAATCAATGTCCGCAAACAATTGCTTCTTCCTGTTGATATTGAGCGAAAACATTTTGAAGTATACGGAACGCCCATTATTGGAACGAATGATGAATGGAAAGGAATTATTGTTGTATTCCATGATATTACCGAGTTGAAAAAACTTGAGCAAATGCGGAAAGATTTCGTAGCAAACGTTTCGCACGAGTTAAAAACTCCGATTACGTCTATCAAAGGTTTTGCTGAAACGTTGTTAGATGGAGCGATGCATGATGCTCAAACGCTCGAATATTTTTTAACAATCATTTTGAAAGAAAGCGAGCGGTTGCAACATTTAATTCAAGACTTGCTAGATTTGTCGAAAATCGAACAACAAGGGTTCACGTTAAATGTATCTGTCGTTGATTTACATGAAGTATTAAAAGAAGTTATTGTTATGCTAGAGGGGAAAGCGACCGATAAACAAATCGCGTTGGAATGGTCCTCGAATGCCCAACATTGTTACATGTACGGCGATTTGCACCGATTAAAACAAATTTTTATTAATTTAATTAACAACGCGATTGCTTATACCCCAACTGGTGGACGTGTTACAGTTCATGTTGAGAAAGAGGACAAGCAGCTACATGTTCATGTGAGCGATACAGGGATAGGCATTGAACAGGAAGAAATTCCGCGCATTTTTGAGCGATTTTATCGTGTAGATAAAGCAAGAAGTCGCAATTCAGGAGGAACAGGTCTTGGTTTAGCTATCGTTAAACATTTAGTAGAAGCGCATCATGGAACAATTTCTGTAAAAAGTGAAGTTGGGGTAGGGACGACGTTTACCGTTCATTTTCGCGTCGATGCATGTGTGGACGAATGATTTTTAACGATATATTTACAAACGGTTTACTATACATTAAAAAAATGTTGATAACATAAGATGTGAAAACCCCTTCATCCAAGAAGCTGATTGTCTTGGAATAGGCGAGGACAATGAATGTTCTCGTCTTTTTTCTTTTTTGGCAATGATCGTGGTAAAATAAGCGTAAGTGAATAAAGAGGAGGGTTTTCGGTTTGACAAACAAACTAGTGCTTATTGACGGCAACAGCATCGCTTATCGTGCTTTTTTTGCGTTGCCGCTCTTACATAACGATAAAGGCATTCATACAAATGCGATTTACGGTTTTACAATGATGTTAATGAAACTCATTGAAGAAGAAAAGCCAACGCATATGCTCGTTGCGTTTGACGCAGGGAAAACGACATTTCGTCATGAAGTATATACGGAATATAAAGGTGGAAGACAAAAAACGCCTCCAGAGTTATCGGAACAGTTTCCGTTTTTACGTGAACTGCTCGCTGCATATAACATTCGCACGTATGAACTTGAAAATTACGAAGCGGACGATATTATCGGAACGTTAGCGACGCGGGCGGAAAAAGAAGGTTTTGACGTCATCATTATTTCAGGGGATCGCGATTTAACGCAATTAGTATCTGAGCGTATTCATGTGCATGTGACGAAAAAAGGAATAACGGATATGGAGCGATATACGCCAAAATATGTACTCGATAAATATGGATTAACACCGGCACAAATTGTGGACTTAAAAGGATTAATGGGAGATGCCTCAGATAATATTCCGGGAGTTCCTGGGGTTGGAGAAAAGACGGCGTTAAAATTATTAAAGGAGTACGGAACAGTTGAACATGTACTTGCATCGCTTGAACATATTTCAGGAAAAAAGCTAAAGGAGAATTTGCAAACATATCGTGAACAGGCGTTGTTAAGCAAACAGTTAGCAACGATTCATCGCGACGTTCCGTTAACGTTGTCGCTCGATGAACTAGCATGGCAATCATATGATGTTGAGCGCGTTGCTTCGTTATTTCAGGAGCTCGGCTTTACATCGCTTATGGATAAAATTAGTCAACATGCGCATGAGAAAACGAACTTATCGGACGTCTCTTTTGTGACAGTTGAAGCGATTGAAGAGCACATGTTGACGAAGGAAAGCGCCCTTGTCGTCGAGGTGGTGGATGCGAACTATCATCGTGCACCTATTCTCGGTTTTGCACTCGCCAATAAGAACGGGTACTTTTTTATCCCGACAGACGTGGCGTTCGCTTCATCAGCATTTCAAACATGGCTTGAAGATGAGCAATGCAAAAAAAGTGTATTTGATGCGAAACGCGCCATTGTGGCACTGAAATGGCATGGCATTGACCTAAAAGGCGTTGATTTCGATTTATTGTTAGCTGCCTATTTGCTTAATCCGACGGATGCGAATGGGGATGTGGCGGCCATTGCAAAAATAAAGCAATATACAGATGTACAAAGCGACGAAGAAGTATATGGAAAAGGAGCGAAACAAGCTGTTCCATCGGTAAATGTATTAGCTGAACATCTCGTACGAAAGGCGAAAGCGATCGCTTCGTTGAAAGAAACATATATTCAAGAACTAAAGCGGAATGAACAATTTGAATTGCTTGTACATTTAGAATTACCGCTGACGTTCATTTTAGCACAAATGGAATTTTACGGTGTGAAAGTGGATGTTGATCGTTTGGAACAGATGGGAAAAGAGTTTACTGCCCAACTCGAACAAATTGAGCAACGCATTTATGAACTTGCAGGAACAACGTTTAACATTAATTCTCCGAAACAACTAGGAACGATTTTATTTGAAAAACTTCAGTTGCCGATTGTGAAAAAAACGAAAACAGGTTATTCTACCTCCGCTGACGTTCTAGAAAAGTTAGCGCCATACCATGAAATTATTGAGCAAATTTTACACTATCGTCAGCTCGGAAAATTACAATCCACATATGTCGAAGGATTAATGAAAGTCGTCCGAAAAGATACAGGAAAAGTGCATACTATTTTTCAACAAGCGTTAACTCAAACAGGGCGTTTAAGTTCAACGGAACCGAATTTACAAAACATCCCGATTCGCATTGAAGAAGGAAGAAAAATTCGCCAAGCGTTCGTTCCGTCTTTTGATGATTGGGTCATTTTTGCTGCTGATTACTCACAAATTGAGTTGCGTGTTCTAGCCCACATAGCTAATGATGACAATTTAATTGCAGCGTTTCATCAAGATTTGGACATTCATACGAAAACGGCGATGGACATTTTTCATGTGGCAGAAGATGAAGTGACTGCCCATATGCGCCGTCAAGCGAAAGCGGTTAATTTCGGCATCGTTTATGGAATTAGCGACTATGGATTGTCACAAAATTTAGGTATTACACGTAAAGAAGCGGCTGAATTTATCGAACGCTATTTCCACAGTTATCCGGGTGTGAAAAAGTATATGGAAGAAATCGTGCAAGATGCGAAGCAAAAAGGATATGTGACGACGTTGCTTCACCGACGTCGCTATTTGCCGGATATTACGAGCAGCAATTTCAATGTTCGCAGTTTTGCCGAGCGGACAGCTATGAACACGCCAATTCAAGGTAGCGCTGCAGATATTATAAAGAAAGCAATGATTGATTTAGCCGAGCGGCTGCGGGAAGAACGAATGCAAGCGCGCCTATTGTTGCAAGTGCATGACGAACTCATTTTGGAAGCGCCAAAAGAAGAAATTGAACGGTTGAAAAACATTGTTCCGGATGTGATGGAACACGCCGTATCATTACGTGTTCCGTTAAAAGTCGATTATCATTTTGGACCGACATGGTATGATGCGAAGTAACGAAAGGGTGAGCGAGCATGCCAGAATTACCTGAAGTGGAAACGGTACGACGTACGCTTTTGCCGCTCGTTGTAGGCAAGACGATTGAACAGGTGAAAGTGCATTGGAAAAAGATCGTTCAATATCCCGATGTAGAGACGTTTTGTGAGCGTCTGCAAGAACAGACGATTCACGACATTCACCGCCGCGGCAAGTTCCTAATATTTCAGTTGGATGACGTCGTGCTTGTTTCACATTTGCGTATGGAAGGACGTTACATATATGAAGATGAACATGCGCCATTTGATCGACATACGCACATTTTTTTCACGTTTACCGATCGCACGGAACTTCGTTATCGCGATGTGCGCAAATTTGGCACGATGCATTTATTCGATAAAGGGGACGAATGTCATGTCCCCCCTTTGTCCAACATCGGACGTGAGCCGTTAGACGAACAATTTACAGCATCATGGCTTACTGATCAGCTAAAGCGGACAAAACGAACGGTGAAGGCGACATTGCTTGATCAAACGGTAGTCGCAGGATTAGGAAACATTTACGTGGACGAGGTGTTATTTCGTTCATCTATTCACCCTGAACGTGTAGCTGCGACGTTAACTGTACAAGAATTTGAAGCATTGCATAAAGCGATAATTGAGACGATGCGAGAAGCGATTGAAAAAGGGGGAAGTACAGTTCGGACGTATGTGAATACACAAGGAAAGTCGGGAACATTTCAAAATGAATTATATGTGTACGGCCGCGCCAATATGCCGTGCCGCCGATGTGGCAACTTAATTATAAAAACGGTCGTCGCCAATCGCGGTACACATTATTGTGGAACGTGTCAAAAATAGAAGAAGAACATTGCATAGGCTCCTTCCATATACTATGGTAGCTGTTTAAAGGAAGGAGCGAGCGCATATGATTACATGGTCGTTATTTTTGCTTGCTTTAGCTGTGAGCATCGACGGTTTGACTGTCGGCATTACGTATGGCATGCGGGGTGTACATATTCCGCTTCGTTCATTGCTCATTATTTCGCTTTGTTCATGTATGACTTTTTTAGTTGCGATGGGCATTGGGCGCATCATGTATGTGTTCTTTTCACCAACTGCTGCAAACGCCATTGGTGGAAGCATATTGATTTTATTAGGACTATGGATGATTATTCAATTTATGCTCAAACGAGATGAGAACGAAGAAAAGTTTATTATGAATATAGAAATTCGTTCGCTCGGCATCGTCATTCAAATTTTACGAAAACCGACGATGGCCGATTTTGACCGATCAGGTACGATTACAGGGATGGAAGCGGTATTTTTAGGTGTAGCGTTATCACTTGATGCGTTTGGCGCAGGGGTAAGTGCGGCGCTTTTAAACTATTCATTGACGTTTACTACGTTTCTCGTTTGTTTGCTTAGCTTCTGCTTTTTATTTAGTGGTTTGAAAATTGGAAAGTCGTTTGGAACATCTGTCTGGATGCAAAAATATTCGTTTTTACCTGGGATTATGCTCATTGTGCTCGGTATTTTTAAAATGAGATAAGAGGTGACAGTCGTGTTAACGATTGGATTAACTGGGGGCATCGCGAGCGGAAAAAGTACGGTCGCAGCGATGTTCCGCGACTTACATATTCCTGTCATCGATGCAGATGAAATTGCTCACCGTGTCACAGCCATCGACGGTGAAGCGTATCAACTAATTGTTGAGACGTTTGGAAGCGACATTTTAGACTCAAATGGTGCGATTGATCGACGTAAGCTTGGTGCGATCGTATTTCATGATGAACAAAAGCGAAAACAGTTAAATGCCATTGTTCATCCGCTCGTTCGGAAACATATGCTACAACAAAAAGAGCAATATGCAAAACAAGCGAAAAAAGCGGTCGTTCTTGATATCCCCCTTTTATTCGAAAGTAAATTAGAGCATCTCGTTGATCGCATTCTTGTCGTATATGTAGACGAACAAACGCAGCTGCGGCGTCTTTGTGAGCGCAACGGTTTTTCCGTTGAAGAAGCATGGGCGCGCATGAAAGCACAAATGCCACTTGAAGAAAAAAGAAAGAAAGCCGATGCAGTTATTGATAATAACGGAACGATAGAAGAAACGAAACGACAATTGCATGCATGTTTAATGCGTTGGGGTGTCCTAAAAAAATAGGATGCCCCTTTTTCATTTTTTTATAGCATAAACACCTTAAAAATGTTATACTATTTTTGCGGATTACAGATAAAAAGTATAACACATATATTGAAAGGGGCTATATAATGAAAGCGAGAGTAGCGATTAACGGATTCGGACGCATTGGGCGCATGGTATTCCGAAAAGCTATAATGGAACATGACATTGAGATTGTAGCGATTAATGCGAGCTATCCGCCTGAAACGTTAGCTCATTTAATAAAATACGATTCGAATCATGGCAAATTTGATGGAGAAGTCGTTTCGGTTGAAGATGGTTTCATTGTAAATGGGAAAAAAGTAAAGTTACTCAATTCACGCGATCCGCGGTTATTGCCATGGGGAGAACTTCAAATCGATATCGTCATTGAAGCGACAGGAAAATTTAATGCGAAAGAAAAAGCGATGATGCATGTGGAAGCAGGAGCGAAGCGTGTAATTTTAACAGCGCCAGGTAAAGATGAAGATGTGACAATTGTGATGGGAGTAAACGAACATATGCTTTCTAAAGAGCACATCATCATTTCAAACGCTTCATGTACAACAAACTGTTTAGCGCCCGTTGTGAAAGTGCTTGATGAAGCGTTTGGCATCGAAAATGGACTTATGACAACTGTTCATGCCTACACAAACGATCAAAAAAACATCGACAATCCACATAAAGATTTACGTCGAGCACGTTCATGCGCACAATCGATCATTCCGACAACAACAGGTGCGGCTAAAGCCTTAGCACTTGTATTGCCACATTTAAAAGGAAAAATGCACGGCATGGCGTTGCGCGTTCCGACGCCAAACGTTTCACTTGTTGACGTCGTTGTCGATGTGAAAAAAGATGTGACGGTCGATGAAGTGAATGAAGCATTTATGCAAGCAGCTCGCGGGGAGTTAAAAGGCATTTTAGACGTGACGATGGAACCGCTTGTATCCATTGATTTTAATACAAATCCACATTCTGCGATTGTTGATGGGTTATCGACAATGGTGATCGAAAATCGGAAAGTAAAAGTGTTAGCATGGTATGATAACGAATGGGGCTATTCATGTCGGGTTGTTGATTTAACAAAACTAGTTGCGAAACAATTGTTAAAAAATGAAGCGGTTGCGAATGTATAACGCTGGGGTTCCCGGCGTTATTTTTCTGCCCATTTGATAAAAAAATAAAAAACGATATTGAAAAAAATATATAAACGAAGTATACTATGTTTCGTGAACTTCTTGAACGCGTGGTAATGTGACTACTTAAAGGGTTAGGACCTCTTTGGACTAACTTTCCCCCGTGGTAGTTATACATTCCAGAAAGCAAAAGAAATTCATCGTTTATTTTTTTCAAAATTTATAAAAGGGGGATACGATCATGGATACAATGGGTCGTCACGTTATCTCAGAACTTTGGGGATGCGATTTTGATAAGTTAAATGACATGGAGTTTATTGAAAAAACATTTGTTGATGCAGCGTTAAAGTCTGGTGCTGAAATTCGTGAAGTTGCGTTTCATAAATTTGCACCACAAGGCGTTAGCGGTGTTGTAATCATTTCTGAATCACATTTAACTATCCATAGTTTTCCTGAGCATGGCTATGCTAGCATTGATGTGTACACATGTGGTGATTTAGATCCAACGATTGCGGCGGATTACATCGCTGAAGCATTAGGTGCGCAAACGCGTGAAACAATTGAATTGCCTCGTGGTATGGGTCCAATTGAAATTAAACAAGCAAAAGCTTTATAATAAAGAGGAAGAGAAAAGAGGTGTAGATGATGCACCTCTTTTTTTATCATTTGCGAAAAGTGAGGGGACGAAAGGTGAAAATAAAATATATATTTACAAATCATAATGAAACATCCGAACGTCATCCTGATGAACAGTTAAAAAGTCGCTACTATAAAACGACGCAAACGGCTGCGTTAAAAGCTGTCAAAGAAATGTTTGAGCAGATGGAAGGGTGTCGCGTTGTAGCGATATCAGAAGAACGAGGAGAAATGAGCGTATCGCTAACGAAAGGAAAAAAAGCGTTTATCGTCGTGACGGTTATTTCTGTTCGACCGTTTGAAACAGCAATTGACTTTTCAGTGACAACGGAAACAACATGGCTTCCTGTTGATTTCGGATTTAGTCGCCAGCTCATCATCCGCTTGTATGACGAATTAGCGAAACGATTAACATACATCGGGTCGGGAATATATGGAGAGAAGTAGTTGTACATCGTCCTTTTTTTGTCTACTATAAGGGTAAGATTACTGGCAGGGAGCTGATACATGTCAACTACCCCCACTTAGCTAACGCTTGAAGCGGGGGCTTGCAACTCCCCAGAAGTGCGAACGGACTTCGTCCTCCCTCCTTGACTTGGGGTTACATCAGGGGCAGGCTGACGACTACCCAACGACATAGGTCATGCCTATATCGCTACCGAGTGGCTCGGCATGTCTGTAGGCAGTACTTGACTTCCACGCACAACAGACGGATGTACGCTCGATGTTTTACGGTTGCAACGTTTCCTGCAACCAACTCCCTACATCGAGTAACGGGAATTGGAGTGCCTTAATTCAACGGTTTTCTCCATATTCTTATTTTATCATATACAAAAGAAAGGAGGAAGGGCGATTCCTCCCCGACTTTCGCTCTCGCTTAGAAGTCGGGGTCTCCTCGCCAAAGATGATGAAATGCCCATCGTGTCACCACAATGGGACGCGCGTGCTTGATTCGCGTCCGGTCGATGAAGGACGTTCTATTCGCCGCCGTCGCGAATGTGAACGTTGTCATTTTCGCTTTACAACGTTTGAGAAAGTGGAAGAATCGCCGCTTATTGTTGTCAAAAAAGAAGGAACACGAGAAGAATTTAGCCGTGAAAAAATATTGCGCGGTCTCATTAAAGCGTGCGAAAAGCGTCCGGTTGCCCTTGAACAATTAGAAGAAGTAACGCGGCAAATTGAACGAGAGTTGCGCAATAGCGGGATCAATGAAGTGAAAAGCGAAACGATCGGTGAAATGGTGATGGAACGCTTGTCCAAAATTGACGAAGTCGCTTATGTTCGTTTTGCTTCTGTATACCGCCAGTTTAAAGATTTAAACGTCTTTATCGAAGAATTAAAAGAACTAATAAAAAAAGAACAAGGAGAAAGGGCATAATATGCTCTTTTTCATATGAAGAAGGTCGATAATATGGAATATAGTTGGAAAGAATTAATTGCGGTCGACCGATATATTGTCCACGCCAATGGTGTTTTAAGTGAACTAGATCGGAAAGTATTGACACTGTTATATCAACCGTTAATTGGTGCGCAAGCGTATAGTTTATATATGACGTTATGGAGCGAACTTGAGCAAACACGCTTATGGAGTGAAGAGACGACACACCATAGTTTAATGGCAATTATGCAATGCAGTTTGCCAACGATATACGCTGAACGTTTAAAACTTGAGGGAATCGGGTTGTTAAATACGTATATGAAGCGAACGAATGCAGATGATGAACGCGTATTTATTTACGAGCTTCGCCTTCCCCTTACACCAGAACAATTTTTCACTGATGGTGTGTTAAATGTATTTTTATATGATCGTGTAGGAAAAACGAAATTTCAAAAGTTGAAAAAGTTTTTTTCCGATCGTTCCATTGATTACACTTCGTTTACACCTGTTACTCGCTCATTTCATGATGTATTTTCATCGATTCAACCTGAAAAAATGATTCATAAGTTAGGCGACGAAGCGAAACAAGAAGTGATGCTCCAAGACGGGCAACAGTATATGAGAAAAGAACGAGCAACGTATACGATGCAAGACGATATATTTGATTTTGACGCATTTTACGCTGGGTTGTCGCATCATCTTGTGCCGCGGCGCGCCATTACTGAAAAAGTGAAAGAGGCGATTAAAAAGCTCGCCTTTTTATATGGTATTGGTCCGCTTGATATGCAAAAAATTGTGATGGGTGTCATTGATCCAGCTGAACAAATTGACATCGAAGCGTTAAGAAAGGCGGCGCAAGAATGGTATCAATTTGAACGAGGGGAAGCGCTCCCGCGTTTATATGATCGGGTGCAGCCGTTAGCAGAACGAACGATGGCGCATGCCGAGCCGAAAAACGAAGAAGAATATTTAATGAAACAACTTGAAACCGTTTCACCGAGACAGTTACTTATGGACTTTTCTGGTGGAGCTGAACCTGCATTAGCGGATTTGCAGCTAATTGAAGAAATGATGTTTAAGCAAAAACTGCCACCAGGCGTCATGAATGTGCTTATTTATTACGTCATGTTACGTACAGATATGAAGCTTCCGAAAAAATATGTAGAAAAAATTGCTAGTTCGTGGGCGCGAAAAAAGGTGCGTACGGTACAGCAAGCGATGGAGCTAGCGAAAAAAGAAGCGCGCGAATATGAAACGTTTATGAAAGAAAAAGAGAAAAAAGGCTCTAAAAAGCCGATTCGTACGGAATTACTGCCAGATTGGCTGCAAACGGATTATTCGCAGTTTGAACGAAAGCAAGTCAAGTCGGAAGAAGAGTTAGAACAAAAACGGCGCGAGTTGGAAGAACGGTTGAAAAAGCCGAAAAGTTAGGGGATAAACGATGAAACCAATTCGGGAAACGATCAACCATTTGATGAATCGACACGATTTTAAAGAGCGGTATGAGGCGATGAAGCGGGATATTTTACGCGATCCGCACGTTCAAGCCTTTTTGCGCGGTCATCATGTGACGGATGAGACGATCAATCGCCATCTCGGCAAGTTGTATGAATTTGTACAACAAAGTAAGCATTGTGAGCGTTGTCGTAGTTTAGAACAATGCCCGAACTTGCTGCAAGGGTATACTCCTCACTTAATTTGGCAAGGAAAAAATATTGACGTACAGTATGAGCGGTGCGCACGCAAAGTGCAAGATGATGAGCGAAAAAAACAGCAATCGCTTATTCGCAGCTTATTTATATCGCGCGATATGCTTGAGGCCTCATTCGATCAGCTAGAGACGGATGATCTTGGACGTATTGAAGCGATCGAACTTGCGAATACATTTGCATCGACGTATGAAGTAGGTAAACGAATAAAAGGGTTATATTTATATGGGTCATTTGGAGTAGGAAAAACATACTTGTTAGCGGCGATGGCAAACGAGCTAGCCCAAAGACATATTGCTTCATTTCTTGTGTACGTGCCCGAATTTGTTCGAGCGTTAAAATCTTCGCTTCAAACGGATGCATTTCAAGATACGATCGAATATGCAAAACAAGTACCCGTGCTTATGCTCGATGATTTAGGAGCGGAGCTTATGTCAAGCTGGTGGCGCGATGAGGTGCTCGGGCCGATTTTACAATATCGCATGCTTGAACATTTACCGACATGTTTTACATCGAATTTCGATTTAAAACGTCTGACGCATCATCTTGCCCACTCACAACGAGGAGAAGAAGAACAAGTGAAAGCGGCACGAATCATTGAACGAATTGTTTATTTAGCTACTCCGATCGAAATGAAAGGAAAAAATCGCCGAATCGACATGTGATAAACAGACGGTGTCCCCCATATATATAAAACAAGCATGTTTCGGAAAAAGGGGGGGCACCGTTGATTCATATCGTATTTCAAGATGGACAAGATGCGCAACGACTATTTGCTGAATTAAGTAAAGCACCACAACCGTATGGGAAATTGCTTTACGATGACAAGACGATTACTATTTTCTTTCATGAACAAGATGTTGCGCACATGCGCGCATTGTTTATTCCGATTTTTACTTCATGTATCATTCGAGCGTTTGAAGCACGTTGGATTTTATCGATCATTTCACGCACATTTTTTTACGAAAATGAAGAAGAACAACAACAAATTTTACAGCTCGCCTATTCGTTTATTGAGGGGGAAAGGTACGATTATCGCCTTAGGAAAAAAGCGAATATATCGCGTGAACAATTAATTGCACAATCGTTGCACGAATGTTTATATGAAGGATTGTTTTCATTTGAGTCGCTTATGACTTTCCGTTTAAAACCGTATTACGATCGGCTGATGCATTATGTTGAATTAGCGATCGATGAATACAAACTAGAGCAAGAATACCAGGCGTTTGTTCATATGTTGCGTGAAATTGTTGCATTACGTCAACCGCAAATGAATGCTCTTCACGTATTATATGAGCACGGATCGTTTCAATTTTTCGATGAGCGATTCGTCTACTTGTCACCTCAGCAGCTGAAGCAGTGGATTGACCGTAGATTGATGGTGAGTCAGCCGATGTATATTGATACATCTGTATTAGCACCGCTCATCTCTATTGCGCCAGAAAAAATATGGATATATACCGATGCGACAGATGTTGGGATGATTCAAACGATTCAAAACGTATTTCAAGAGCGAATTGAGCTACGAACACCTCTTGATTTTCCAAAAAAATATGCTTATAATGACGTACATAATGAATAAATCCAAAAGTGATGATGAGGACACGGGTGTATTTTTACGGTTCACAGAGAGGGAAGGCATAGGCTGAAACCTTCCTAACACGGAAAATGCACTTACCACCTCTAAACTTCAGCAGTGAACAATGGGACGATTGCCCGTTCAGTAATTGCTGACGGTTTGCGCCGTTATCGAAATGAAGCCGTTTATACGCTCGTTTTGTATTTGTATAGACGGAAAGAAGGGTGGAACCACGAAGCCAACTCGTCCCTCGTTTTTGGGACGAGTTTTTTTATTTTTTAAAGAAGGAGTGAGTTATTTTGGCAGATGTAGTAAAAATCACATTTCCAGATGGTGCGGTAAAGGAGTTTCCAAAAGGAGTAACAACGGAGGATATTGCAGCATCCATTAGCCCAGGCTTGAAGAAAAAGGCGATTGCCGGCAAGTTAAACGACCGTTTCATCGACTTACGTACACCAATTGAGGAAGACGGTGCGATTTCGATCATTACACAAGATATGCCAGAAGCGCTTGACATTTTGCGTCATAGTACAGCTCACTTAATGGCGCAAGCGATTAAACGTTTGTATAAAGATGTGAAGCTTGGTGTTGGTCCTGTGATCGAAAACGGCTTTTACTACGACATCGACGTTGATGTGCCAATTACAGCGGAAGACTTGCCGAAAATTGAAAGTGAAATGAAAAAAATTGTAAAAGAAAACATCGACATCGTTCGAAAAGAAGTGAGCCGTGAAGAAGCGATTCGCCGTTATGAAGAGATCGGCGACCATTTAAAAATCGAACTCATTCACGACATTCCGGAAGGAGAAGTCGTCTCCATTTACGAACAGGGTGAATTTTTCGATCTTTGCCGCGGGGTTCATGTACCGTCAACAGGAAAAATAAAAGAGTTTAAACTGTTAAGCGTCGCTGGTGCGTACTGGCGTGGTGACAGCAAAAATAAAATGTTACAACGCATTTACGGGACAGCATTTTTCAAAAAAGAAGATTTAGATGAATATTTACGCCTTTTACAAGAGGCGAAAGAGCGCGATCACCGTAAGCTTGGAAAAGAGCTTGACTTATTTATGACATCGCAAAAAGTCGGGCAAGGTTTGCCGCTTTGGTTACCAAAAGGGGCGACGATTCGCCGAACAATTGAACGTTATATCGTCGATAAAGAGCTATCCCTCGGTTATCAGCACGTATATACACCGGTGCTTGGTAGCGTAGAGTTATATAAAACGTCTGGACATTGGGATCACTATAAAGATGGCATGTTCCCGCCAATGGAAATGGATAACGAGCAACTTGTGCTCCGTCCGATGAATTGTCCGCATCATATGATGGTATATAAGCATAAAATTCATAGTTATCGCGAGTTGCCAATTCGTATTGCCGAGCTCGGCACGATGCATCGTTACGAAATGTCTGGTGCGCTTACAGGCTTGCAACGCGTGCGTGGCATGACGTTAAATGATGCGCATATTTTCGTTCGTCCAGACCAAATTAAAGAAGAATTTAAACGCGTCGTGAATTTAATTTTAGATGTATATAAAGACTTCGGTCTAACAGATTATTCGTTCCGTCTGTCTTATCGTGATCCACAAGATAAAGAGAAATATTATGATGACGATGCGATGTGGGAAAAAGCACAAAGCATGTTGAAAGAAGCGATGGATGAGCTCGGTCTCGCTTATTATGAAGCGGAAGGTGAAGCAGCGTTTTACGGTCCGAAGCTAGATGTGCAAGTGCGCACGGCGCTCGGTAAAGATGAAACGTTATCAACTGTTCAGCTCGACTTCTTACTACCGGAACGTTTTGATTTAACGTACATCGGTGAAGATGGAAAACCGCATCGCCCAGTCGTTATTCATCGTGGTGTTGTATCGACGATGGAGCGTTTCGTTGCCTTTTTAATCGAGGAGTATAAAGGAGCGTTCCCGGCTTGGTTAGCACCAGTGCAAGTACAAGTCATTCCGGTCGCTCCATCTGTTCATAGCGATTACGCATATGAAGTGAAGCATGCATTACAAGCAGCCGGCATCCGTGTTGAAGTCGATGAGCGTGAAGAAAAAATCGGCTATAAAATTCGTGAAGCACAAATGCAAAAAATTCCGTACATGCTCGTTGTCGGCGATAACGAAGTAAAGGAGAAGGCGGTAAACGTAAGAAAATACGGCCAACAAACAAGTGAAACGATGCCGCTTCATGCGTTTGTCGATCTCATCGAAAAAGAAGTACGAAAATAGTTGCATTTTCTCTCGATGTTTGCTATAGTGTTATTTGTTGTAATCAATTAACATCGGTTGACAATAACATGACATTCATGGTATATATATTAAGGTAAAAGTAAATACTTGTTTGGAAACAAGCAGAAGCACCCGCTTCTCACCTGCTCGGCGCCATTTGGCTGTTAACAGGTTCAATGACACGGTCAACGTTTGTCATCGAGACGTGTGGGTGTATTGTGCCCACACGTTTTTTGTTGTGTGCGCTCTGCTTTAACAAACAAGTTTGAAAAAACCGTGGAGGTGGCTAGTTATTAGCAAAGATTTTATTATTAATGAGAACATTCGGGCACGTGAAGTTCGTTTAGTCGATCCAAATGGAGAGCAGCTTGGGATTAAAACGAAACAAGAAGCGTTAGAAATTGCAGCGCGCTTAAACTTGGATTTAGTGATGGTTGCGCCAAATGCGAAACCGCCAGTATGCCGCATTATGGATTATGGCAAGTTCCGCTTCGAGCAACAAAAGAAGGAAAAAGAAGCGCGTAAAAAGCAAAAAGTGATTAACGTAAAAGAAGTTCGTTTAAGCCCAACGATCGAAGAACATGACTTCAACACGAAATTGCGCAACGCGCGGAAGTTCCTTGAAAAAGGAGATAAAGTGAAAGCGACGATTCGCTTTAAAGGACGTGCGATTACGCATAAAGAAATTGGTCAGCGCGTGCTTGATCGATTTGCTGAAGCATGTGCGGATATTGGTACGGTTGAGACGGCTCCAAAAATGGATGGCCGCAGCATGTTTTTAGTGCTAGCACCGAAAAACGACAAATAACAAAAGGGAGGAACACCTTATGCCAAAAATGAAAACTCACAAAGGCTCAGCGAAGCGTTTCAAAAAGACAGGAACTGGTCAAT
Source organism: Anoxybacillus pushchinoensis (assembly GCF_900111795.1). Classification (GTDB taxonomy): domain Bacteria; phylum Bacillota; class Bacilli; order Bacillales; family Anoxybacillaceae; genus Anoxybacillus; species Anoxybacillus pushchinoensis. Next base: position 45,082 of record NZ_FOJQ01000019.1, read on the forward strand.
TAAAACGTTCACACGCATTCACTAGCCACTTATTCGCTAACAAAACACAAAAACAAAAGCGTAAACTTCGTAAAGCAACGCTTGTATCAAAAGGCGATTTCAAACGCATTCGTCAATTGTTAGATAACGTAAAATAATTTTAGGAGGGAAATGTTATGCCACGTGTAAAAGGCGGTACAGTCACACGCAGACGTCGTAAAAAAATTCTTAAACTAGCAAAAGGATATTTCGGTTCGAAACATCGTTTATATAAAGTTGCAAACCAACAAGTGATGAAATCGTTAATGTACGCGTATCGCGATCGTCGTCAACGTAAACGCGACTTCCGTAAACTTTGGATTACGCGCATTAACGCAGCAGCGCGCATGAACGGTCTTTCTTACAGCCGTTTAATGCACGGATTAAAACTTGCAGGTATCGAAGTAAACCGCAAAATGCTTGCTGATTTAGCAGTAAACGATGCAGCGGCATTCACACAACTTGCGAACATCGCAAAAGAAAATTTAAACAAGTAATAAAGGAAATGACCATTCTCCCTTGAGGGGATGGTCATTTTTTGTAGGTAGCGTCAAAAAATCTATGAAAAGTCATCATGGTCTACCTGTTGAAGGAAAATAAAGAGGATAGTGGAATTGGATTCGCCCTTGACCAACACT
>NZ_FOJQ01000045.1 GCF_900111795.1 Anoxybacillus pushchinoensis
TGATCACGATGGCAGGTCGACTCGTCCGCCGATCACGACAGATCTGGATGAAACTGACGCGAAGGAGTGGCTATAGCGAGCCCCTTCTGAACATTTACATAAAATGGAGAGAAGGAGCATAACGAACGATTGTTCGCAATTCTGTACTCATCCTAACCCTCTGTCCTTTTTTGTTTTTTCTTTGGTTTATATACCTAAAAAAGATATTTATTTCATTTCTGAGAGTGAAGATGACATCTGTTTTAAACATAAAAAGGGAATGGTGGATCACGCATCCATAAAACCAGCAAAAAAGTCAAAGTCGATGTCAATCCATCACGGATTCAGGTAATGAAGCAATAAACCACCTGTTTGGTTGCCCGTTAAAACAACGTATTCCCCTTCATCGTTTTTAACTGCAATGCCTAAACGATCCGCATCGGGATCAGTCGCAATTAATATATCAGCATCGACTTGCTTGCCAAGCTCAATCGCTAACTCGAACGCTGCATGTTCTTCTGGATTCGGGGACTTCACCGTTGAAAAATTCGGATCAGGTTGCTCTTGTTCTTTCACAACAAACACGTTGTCGTAGCCAAATTCCCTTAATCCGCGTTGAACGAGCTTATTTGCCGTGCCGTGAAGCGGTGTAAACACTACTTTCACGTCGACTTCATTCGCTAGTTCAGGGCGAAGGGAAATCGTTTTTAACTTCTGTATGTATGCCTCATCGATCTGTGCACCAATGATTTGAATAAGTCCTTTTTCTTTTAATACGTCTTCTTCTTCCACTGCAAGCTCCCATTCATTTTCAATGGCGTTGACATGTTCAATAACAACATCCGCAATGTGTGGCGGCAATTGCGCCCCATCTTCTCCGTATACTTTATAGCCGTTATACTCCGGTGGATTGTGGCTCGCGGTGATGACAATGCCGGAAAAAGCGCGTAAATGACGCACCGCAAACGAAAGCTCAGGTGTCGGGCGAAGCTCATCAAACACATACGTTTGAATGCCGTGCGTCGCAAGCGTTTTTGCTGCTTCCATCGCAAACTGTTGCGACTTATGGCGTGAATCGTATGCGATAACAACTCCTCGTTTTTTTGCTTCCTCTCCAAACGACTCGACATAGCGCGCTAATCCCGCCGACGCCTTACGCACCGTATATATATTCATTCGATTCGTTCCCGGCCCGATTTCCCCGCGCATGCCACCGGTGCCAAACTCTAACGTTTTATAAAAGCAATCCTCCAATAGCTTTTCATCTTTCTCTAGTTGTTCCAAATGCGCTCGTAATTCTTCGTCTAATTGTGCTTCCTTCCAGCGCTCGTATACCACTTTCCAAGCCATGTTTATCCCTCCATATCATTGCTCATTGTAACTTATTCTCCTACTTTTATTCAAATTCCTTTTTCATCGATAAAAAGGAGCCTCTTACGTAAAGAAGCTCCTTTCTCGTTTAATGATATGAAGGTTCAGAAATCTCGGATAGCGCTTGTTCTGCCTCTTCATCATACGTTTGATTTGTTGCGATGTCTCCAAGCGCAACGATGCCGCAAAGCTCGTTATTTTGTACGATTGGTAAGCGACGAATTTGGTTTTTTGCCATGACTTTTGCTGCTTCGTCAACGCTCATATTTGGCGTCCCTGTCACGACATCGCTTGTCATTACTTGTGAAACGGGCGTCGAAGGGGTCAACCCTTGCGCTGTGATGCGAAGGGTAATGTCACGGTCAGTAACCATCCCTTTTACCTTTCCGTTTTCAACAACAGGAATGGCGCCAACGTTATGCTCATTCATAAGTTGTGCCGCCTCTTGAACGGATTGATCCGGTGTAACCGTTGCCACTTGGCGCGTCATAATCGATTCAACTGTATGGTTCAATATGATCCTCCCCTTTCGTCTTTTATTGTGTACGTTCATCTGTTCATTATGTAAGTAAAATATCGTCGCAATTTACATCATTTCTTTCCATGTACTATAATGAACGAAGAGCGAAATATAAAAAGGTGGGACGATGATGCATAAAGAAAATTACTTATTAGCCGCTTGGGGCGTCGCGCTGATCGCTACACTTGGCAGCCTTTACTTTTCTGAGGTACTAAAATTTATTCCGTGTGAACTTTGTTGGTACCAGCGTATTTTTATGTATCCGCAAGTATTTTTGCTTGGTATGGCTTTCGTACGAAAACAATTTATTATCGCACGTTATACACTGATGTTGTCCATCATCGGTGGAACGATTTCTTTATACCATTATCTCATTCAAAAAGTTCCATTTTTCCGTAATACCGCTCCATCATGTAGCATTGTGCCTTGCACAGGGGATTATTTAAACTGGCTCGGGTTTATTACCATCCCGCTACTAGCGCTGATTGCCTTTATTTTCATTAGTGTAATTAGTTACCGAGTAATTCAAATGGAGAAAGAAGGGAAATACATATGAAAAAGTTGCTTATTTTCGGTGGTGTAATTATCGCTTTATTTATTGCGCTAGCGTGGATTACATCATATACCCAAAAACAAAAAGCAGAAGGGAATCCGTTCGGGAAAGAAGAGCTACATCCTGCCACGATCGATCTTCTCGATGATCCGAATTACAAAAACATTATTTTGCCTGATGAATTAAGAGAAGCATTAAACAATAAAGAAACGATGACGATTTATTTTTACAGTTCAACATGTGAGTTTTGTAAAAAAACGACACCGATCATCGTACCATTAGCGAAAGAAATGGGAATCGACTTGAAGCAATTTAACCTTCTTGAATTTGACGAAGGGTGGAACGAATATCAAATTGAAGCCACGCCAACAATCGTACACTTTCAAAACGGCAAAGAAGTTGCACGCATAGAAGGTTATTATGAAGAAGATGTATTTCGCCAATGGTTTGAACAAATAAAATAAAAAAGCCTTCACAACGAAGGCTTTTTTACATCACCCAAGCATGAACAGGCTTCATATACATGCTGACATATTCATCTTTCTTATGCAAAAAATGTTCAAGAGTGAGCGGAAAACTAATCCCATGCTGTTCTAGCTGTTCAACATTGCGCTGAAACAGATGTTTATAATGATCTTGAAGATGATGGAAAGAGATATACTCAATAATGACTTGTAGTGATTGTAATGCAGAAATAATCGCGAACGCCTCCTTCAGCGTGCCATCATATATGGAGGGTTCAAACTGCAATATGCCTAGCGATTGAAATGTTTCGATTTCGTTATCTGTAAAATATTTCGGGAACATGCACGTATAAAAATGTTCAATGAGTGAACAAATATATTGTTTTTGCCCTTCCGTGGCGACATAGACTGTTTTCAATTGACCTCACCTTTTTCCATTTCTTTTCCTAATCTATAACGAAATTGTAACATACCAACTGCTTTTTTGGGTTTGGTAATTTCTTGTAAAGAAAGAGTGAGACGAATGAAAGTACAGAAAAAAGGAAGCTGGTTCATATTTGACGCCCCATCTTCTTGGGTTGGCTTATCTATTGAGCAAGCGTTCCGGACAAAGTGGTTCGTTCCAAAAAAAATGTTACATGAATGGCGTATGACAAAAGGAGTAGCAATAAATGACAGATTCGTTCCTTTTCATACGATCATTTCAGCGCATGATCGCATTCGCGTTCGCATAAAAGAAGAACATATTGAGCCAACTCCAACATATATCCCGCTTCATATTATATTTGAAGATGAGCATGTGCTCGTTATTAACAAGCCAGCGCATATGGACATCCATCCGACTCACGAAGGCGAAACGAACACGCTAGCAAATGCGGTTGCATTTCACTTTCAATGCGAAGGCATTCACAGCAAAGTTCGTCATGTCCATCGGCTTGATCGCGACACGAGCGGTGCAATTTTGTTCGCCAAACATGCGCTTGCTGGAGCTATTCTCGATAAATATTTAGCGGAACGTGCCATTCAGCGCACATATATTGCTTTAGTTCACGGATATGTCAAACAGAAAAAAGGGACAATCGCGGCTAAAATCGGCCGCGATCGCCATCATCCAACGAGACGGCGCGTATCAAAAACAGGAGATCATGCCATTACGCATTACGAGCGTCTCGAATATGATAAGCAAAAAGATGTATCACTCGTTCGCCTAACGCTTGATACAGGAAAAACACATCAAATTCGCGTCCATATGAGCTATATCGGGCATCCATTAGTTGGGGATACATTGTATGGGGGAAAGCCGTGGCTTGATCGGCAAGCACTGCATGCCATCTCTCTTTCGTTTCCACATCCGTTTACGAAAGAGATTACCACATGTCGTGCCTTATACGATGAAGATGTTTTTGGAAATATAAAAAGAGGCTCGTTATTATAACGCAGCCTCTGTCTACTGTTTGCGGACGACGAGCCACTTCAATTTTTTTACATGATGGCCGTCTAGCTGCATAACGGTGAAAATATAGTCACCAAACTCAATTTGTTCTCCATGACGAATATTATAACGCTCTGTTAACATCCATCCGCCAATCGTGTCGAATACTCATCTAAATGAGTAATAACATGTTTGGCTGCCACTGCTTTTTTATTGCCTTCCTCAATGAGTTGATCGATACGTGATGGGCGCACTTTCACAATCGCAAATTCCGAAGCGACAAAAAACCAGTAAGCGCAATAAGAAAAACGATCATCCATAAACTAAATATGTCCAACGAACGTCCGCACGCATGAATGCGTGCGGACGCCACCTCCTATTGATTAATCTTCATTGTTGCCTTGGAAGAAAATTAATACATACTTAATTAACTCTAACACCGAAATAAGCGCTGCAGCAACATACGTTAGTGCCGCGGCATTTAATACTTTATTGACTCCACGTTCTTCTTCATTGCGAATAATACCTTCCGCAATCATATAGTCTTTTGCACGCGAACTTGCATTAAACTCGACTGGCAACGTAATAACTTGGAATGCTACCGCAAATGAGAATAAAATGATCCCTAAACCAATTAAAGAAAATTGTTGTAATAAAAATCCACCTATAAGAAGAAAAGGAGCAATTCCAGACGTAAAATTCACTAACGGGAACATGCGATGACGTAATACGAGAGCACCGTATGCTTCTTGATGTTGCACCGCATGGCCAACTTCATGAGCCGCTACCGAAACAGCAGCAATCGAACGACCATAGTACACAGGTTCTGATAAGCGAACAGCGCGAGCAATCGGATCGTAATGATCTGTAAGTTTTCCTGGCACAAGCTCTACTGGCACATCATATAAACCGTGACGATCTAGAATGAGACGTGCCACTTCTGCCCCTGTTAAACCAGCTGAAGCAGGTACATCTGACCATTTGTTAAAGTTACCCTTTACTTTAAACTGCGCCCAAATAGATACACCAAAAGCAATTAAAATGAGAAAATCCATTGGATGAAAAAACATAGTACATCCCTCCATCATTTTATATTTTTATATTGTAATGAAAAATGAACGAAAATAAAAGAGAATACCTTCCTTCACACACATTGTATACGACTATTGTGTCCAAAAAGTTTCATAAAACCGAAAAAAAAACCTCACCATAAGCGAGGTTAAATAAATAAATTTACTTTTCCTTCTGTCGCATCTCCTAAATAAGCAGCAACCCCTCCAAGTTCAACACCATCAATTAATTCTTCTTTCTTAATGCCTAATAAATCCATTGTCATCGTACAAGCGACAAGTTTCACTCCTTGCTCTTGTGCCATTTCAATTAATTGCGGAAGCGTCATCGCGTTATGTTTTTTCATCACATGTTTAATCATTTTTGGACCGAGTCCGCTCATGTTCATTTTCGATAATCCTAGTCGATTCGCTCCTTTTGGCATCATCCAGCCAAACATTTTTTCAAGCCATCCTTTTTTTACAGACACGCTTTCTTCTTTTCGTAACGTATTTAATCCCCAAAAAGTAAAGAAAATCGTCACATCATGATCATAAGCCGCAGCACCGTTGGCAATAATAAACGCTGCCATCGCTTTATCTAAATCACCACTAAATAAAATAATTGTTGTTTTCTCCTTTTTTTCCATTTGTTCATCTCCTTTCATTCTGGAAACAAAATACCCCAACAAATTGGGGTATTTTGTTTTAGTGTGTATGGTGAACAGCGCAACGGTTCGGACCAATTTCTAGTTCTTGTTGTTGCTCTGGCGTTGCTTCTTTGACACCACGGTTAATCGCAATAATGTCTTCAAAGTTCGGTGGTGTTTCCGAAGCTGCTGACTGCGCCACATGTTCAACGAACTCCTCTTTCGTTTTCCCTTGCATAATTTCATTCATTTGACGAATGTTGCCTAACGTATTACCGATATATCCTTGATCATTCACTTCTTGATCAAAGTTTGCGTAGTGCGCAGGGAGAACGATGACGTCATCAGCAATTTGCGCAACTTTGTTATACACTGTGTCATACAAGTCTTTTGCCCACTCGCGCGCTTTTCCACCAAGGTCTGGTCGACCAAGGCCGCTGACGAAAATGGTATCGCCCGAGAATAACAATTTATTGTTTACGAAGAACGATACACTTCCCGGAGTATGACCTGGTGTTTTAATCGCTAATACTTCCAAACTTACTTTTTCAAACTCGATGCGATCGTGATTCTCTAGCGGTTCAAATTCGAATACCGCTCCTTCGCTCTTCATTAAATAATATTTAGCACCTGTTTCCTTCGCTAATGCATGTCCACCGGAAATGTGGTCTGCGTGTAAGTGTGAATCAACAATATGTGTAATTGCTACTTGCTCTTTTTCGGCCACTTCTTTGTACGCATCAATGAATCGTGATGGATCAACGATAAGAGCTTCTTTTCCTGATACGACCATATAGGAAAGACAACCTTTGCCGACTCGGATGAATTGATATACTTTCATATCTTCATTTTGATATACGACAACCGGATATAAATATTCACTCCATGCTTTCATGCCGCCTTTTAAATAAAATACTTCTAATCCTTTTTCGGCGAGCATTTCCGCAACCATCATAGAAGACCCTTCTTTTGCGCAAACGACGACGATTTTTTTATCTTTTGGCAAACGCTCTAATACTGGCTCAACACCATCAATTAATTCAAAATAAGGGATATTTAAATATTCAATTTGTTCCCCTTCAATTTTCCAATCCGCAAAGTCTGACTCATTGCGAACATCAAATAAGAAAAACGGTTCTTTATTTACAATCATCTCGTTTATTTGTTGTGCTGTTAACGCATATACTGACATATGTCATCCACCTCTCCTTTATACCTTACAGGGTATTGATATAGATAAAAAAATTATTGTTGCAACAATTGCATAATTCGTTGAGGATCAAATCCAATCACCCAACGCCCATTAATTTCTGTTTGTGGCACTCCCATTTGCCCTGTCGAACGAACAACATAATCAACAGCTTCAGGATGTTGATGCAAGTTCACTTCTTTAAACGGAATGCCTCTTTCAACTAGAAAATTTTTTAACAATGTACAATATGGACATGTTGTTGTTGTATATACAGTTACTTGTTTCATCTCACTACTCCTCCTTTATGTTACGGTATTCTATATACCCCTACTAGTATTATAACATAAAGGATGAACTTTTCAACATTTTTTACAAAATATCCAACCAAATTTTAATCGCTGTTGCTACGATAAGTGCTGATAAAATAAACTGTAATATTTTTGTATTTACCTTTTTACCAACATTCGCTCCAATCGGGGAAGCAATTAAACTTGCAACAACCATAATGAACGCCGTCCAAAAATCAAATTGACCTGTCGTAATTTTTCCTACTGTTGCCCCAATCGATGAAATAAACGTAATAGCTAGTGAAGTCGCAATTGTCATGCGCGTTGGAATTTTTAATACGACGAGCATAATTGGTACGAGAATAAACGCACCAGCAGCACCAACAATTCCAGCACTCACACCGACAATGAATGCTAATGCCGCAGCAAGCCATTTGTTGAATGTTACTTGATCAAGTGGAATGTTGTCAATTCCTTTTTTCGGAACGAACATCATCATTGCCGCGATAGTAGCTAACACCGCATAAACGATATTGATGCCGCCTTCGCTCATTAATTTCGAGCCGTAACCGCCAATGAAACTACCGATCAAAATGCTCGTTCCCATGTAAATAATTAACGTCTTGTTTAAATACCCACCTTTACGGTACGCCCAAACACCGCCAATCGTCGCAAATAATACTTGAATGGCGCTAATGCCTGATACTTCATGCGCGCTGAATGCCGCATAGCCTAACAATGGTGGGATATATAGCAACATCGGATATTTAATAATTGAACCACCAATCCCGACCATGCCGGAAATGAACGAACCGATGAAACCGATGAGAAAAACCGTCACGATAAAGCCTATGCTCATGCTAGCTCACTCCTTACATTGAACATCGGGAAACATTCCCGATGTTCACTACGCTTTACGAGCCCAAAATTTTAGTACATCGCCTTCTTCAATCATGTCGATCATCTCATGACCAGCCGATTTCGCCCATGCAGATAAATCGTTTTTTGCTCCTTTATCCGTGACATGAATTTCTAGCACTTGACCTGATTGTAACGTATCCATCGCTTTTTTTGTCCGAACAATCGGCATTGGACACGCTAACCCTTTTGCATCAACAACAAGATCCGCTTTCATGTTTTTCCCTCCTTAAAATGTTAACGTAATGTCAGCGTCTTTCGCAAAATCAAGGAATGTAACGGCTCCACCAACATCAATGCCGTCTACAAAATGTTCTTTTGTTAATCCCATAACATCCATCGTCATTTGGCATGCGATAAACTTCACGCCCATTTCTTGCGCCATTCCCACAAGTTCTGGAATGGATGGGACGTTCGCTTGTGCAAATCCTTGTTGAATTTGTTCTTTTCCTTCTGGTAACGGCAGTTGTTTATACGCTTCCTTATGAATTAAATTCAATCCTTCAAACGTAAAGAAAATCGCTACTTCCGCTTCTGTTGCAGCAGCTGCTGTTGCAATGTTAAATACTTTATATGCATCAAATAAACCGCCGTTTGCTGCAATAATTGCTACACGTTTTTTCATTATTCATTTCCCCCTTTAACCATTGTTCCTTTCCATTCTGTCATGCCTGGAATGACGTTAAATACATGCGCAAATCCTTTTTCAGCTAATTGTTGGGCTGCAAGGTCACTGCGATTGCCTGTTCGACAAATGACGTAAATCGTCTCATTTTTGTTTAATTCATTCATACGTGTTTCTAATTGTCCAAGCGGAATATGATACGCCCCTGGTATATGACCAAACGCATATTCTGCTTCTTCACGCACATCTAAAATAAACGGTTGTTCATTGTTTTCTACTTTTCTTTGCAATTCATCTAAAGCGACGACATGAGGGTATTTTGTTTCTTCTTTCACTTCGGTAGGATTCGCCTTACGAAGGTAATGCTTCAATACCTCCCCTTCTTCGATCGTTCCGATGTATTGGTGTCCTGTATTTTTTGCCCAACCTTGAATATCAGCAAGCGATCCTTTATCCGTTGCTTGCACCTCAAGCACTTGACCAGGTTGTAATTGCTCCATCGCCTTTTTCGTACGAACAATCGGCATCGGACACGCTAGTCCGCGCGCATCAACGACATAATCTACGTGAATTGTCACTTTACTCCCTCCCCTTTTTCAACTTCTCCTGTCCATTCGAGCATCCCGCCCGTCATATTTACGACGCGGTATCCGTAACTCTCTAACAATTGGCAAGCCATACCACTTCGATTTCCTGAGCGGCAGACAAGAATATGTTCTTGATCTTTATTCACTTCGTTCATCCGCTCAAGTAATTGACCGAGCGGGATGTGACAAGCACCAGGAATTTTCCCTTGAGCCACTTCTTCACCCTCGCGCACATCAATAATGCTTAGCGCACGACCTTCTTTTAATTGTTGCTCTACTTCCTGTGGCAATATATGCTTCATTTTTATCACCTCTCTATACTCATGAGGGTATATTTTGTTTTAAAAAAATAAGTTATTACCATTACCTCTATGAGTATATTACAACCCCCACACCTGTTTGTCAACTGTTTTTTTACGAAAAAAAACCTTGCATGACACAAGGATTTAAACGAGTGTTTTCAATTCTTCTTTCCGGAAAAACGACCTCATTGCCTGTAACACATCCGACTTTTGTTTCAAAATGTAGTAGCGAAACTTTTCATCTTTAATATGCTTATATGCGGACATAAGCGTGGAATGGCGATTGTACTGATTTACTTCCCCGTATCCAAACATATTCGATACTTTCATTAGCTCTTGCACGAGCTTCACACAGCGCGCGTTATCGGATGTTAAGTTGTCGCCATCGGAAAAATGAAATGGATAAATGTTATACTTCGTCGGTGAATAGGTCGTTTCAATGACTTCAAGCGCCTTTCGATACGCTGATGAACAAATCGTTCCACCGCTTTCCCCTTTTGTGAAAAACTCTTCTTCTGTTACAACTTTTGCTTCGGTATGATGAGCGATAAAAACGATATCTACCGTTTCATATTTTGTTCGTAAAAAACGCGTCATCCAAAAGAAAAAGCTTCTAGCCATATATTTTTCCCATACGCCCATTGAGCCGCTCGTATCCATCATCGCAATAACAACCGCTTTTGAATCAGGCTTAATGACTTCATTCCACGTTTTAAACTTTAAATCTTCCGGATAAATAGGATAAAAGCCTGGATTGCCGCTTAACGCATTTCGTTTAAATGCAGCCATCATCGTTTTTTTCTTATCAATATTCCCCATGAGCCCTGTTTTACGAATATCATTAAATTCAATATGCTGGACAACATGATCAGCGTGTTGTTTTTTCTTTAAGTCTGGAAGTTCTAATTGACTGAATAACGCTTCTTCAAGCTCCATAAGCGACACTTCTGCTTCATAATAGTCTTGCCCTGCCATATCGCCAGCTCCTTGACCTTTCCCCGGTCCTTTTTGACCGTCCCCAGATCCATCTCGCGCAATAACATCGCCAACTTGACTGTCCCCATCTCCTTGGCCGACGTGCTTATTTTTGTCATAGTTATAACGAATTTTGTATTCATCTAGTGAACGAATCGGAATTTTTATGACGTCTCGACCGTTGGACATAATAATACTTTCTTCTGTAATTAAATCTCCAAGGTTGTTTTTAATAGCTTCTTTCACTTTTTCCTCATGCCGTTTTTGATCATCGTGGCCTTTTCGATGGAGGGACCAATCTTCCTTTGACACAATGAAATTTCTGCTCATTTTTTCCCCTCCTACATATAAGATAATGATGCACATTTTCCTTTGTTCTCGCATACACTATGTTGGCTTGCAAAAATCATTGATGAATGGTTGGTTACTTTATCCTATGCAAAGACCGAAAAAAATTGACAAATGATTTCGAAAATTGTTCCAGTCTCTTTCCTTTGGACAAGCCTGTTTCCTCAAGTGATAAAACAAAGCATGCCAAGCGCGGCATGCTTTATCGGTTTAACAAACTTCCGACGTAACGAAGCAATTCATTCGCAGAAGTCGAGTTATAACCGTGTTCGTCAATCAATCTTGCAACGACTTCATTAATTTTCTTTAGTTGCTGTTCATCAGGTGTTTTTGTAGATGTTGTAATTTTCACGATATCTTTTAAATCAGCGAACAACTTTTTCTGAATGGCTTCGCGCAATCGCTCGTGTGAATTGTAATCAAATCGCTGACCTTTTCGTGCGTACGCAGAAATACGAATCAAAATTTCTTCACGAAACGCTTTTTTTGCGTTTTCTGAAATGCCGATTTGCTCCTCAATCGAGCGCATGAGCTTTTCATCTGGATTCATCTCTTCCCCTGTAAGCGGATCGCGAATTTTAGCTTTGTTGCAATACGCCTCTACATTATCTAAATAATTGTCCATCAACGTTTTCGCTGATTCTTCATATGAGTAGACGAACGCTTTTTGTACTTCACGTTTAGCAATCTCATCGTACTCTTTTCGAGCAATTGAAATGAAATTTAAGTAACGTTCCCGATCTTCTTTCGAAATGGATGGGTGATGCTCTAATCCTTCTTTTAATGCTCGCAATACGTCTAGTGCATTAATGGACGGCACTTCTTTTCGAATAATACAAGACGAGATGCGGTTAATAACATAGCGAGGATCAATGCCGCTCATTCCTTCGTCCGGATATTCTTTTTTCAGCTCCTCGACATCCACTTCATTAAATCCTTCAACTAACTCACCGTCATACAAGCGCATTTTTTTCACAAGGTCGATATCGCCGCGCTTCGGTTCTTTTAATCGCGTTAAAATGGTAAACATCGCAGCAACTCGTAGCGTATGCGGGGCAATATGCACATCTGCCACATCGCTTTCACGAATCATTTTTTCATAAATGCGTTCTTCTTCTGACACTTTTAAGTTGTACGGAATCGGCATGACGATAATACGCGAATGAAGCGCCTCATTTTTCTTATTAGCAATAAACGAACGATACTCTGTTTCATTCGTATGAGCAACAATTAATTCATCAGCACTAATAAGTGCAAAACGTCCCGCTTTAAAATTTCCTTCTTGCGTCAAGGAAAGTAAATGCCATAAAAATTTTTCATCACATTTCAGCATCTCTTGAAATTCCATAATGCCTCGATTCGCTTTGTTTAACTCACCGTCAAACCGATACGCCCGCGGGTCAGATTCCGATCCGTACTGAGCAATCGTTGAAAAATCAATGCTCCCTGTTAAATCTGCGATATCTTGTGACTTCGGATCGGACGGACTAAATGTTCCGATACCAACACGCTTATCTTCCGAGAAAAAGATACGTTCGACCATCACATCTTCAATGTGGCCACCATACTCTTTTTCAAGCCGCATCATATTGAGCGGTGACAAATTTCCTTCAATGCGAATGCCGTACTCTTTATAAAATTCATCGCGCAAATGGTGCGGAATGAGGTGAAGCGGATCTTCATGCATCGGACATCCTTTAATGGCATATACAGCACCGCGATCGGTATATGAATACGCTTCAAGCCCTCGTTTTAACATCGTCACAAGCGTCGATTTCCCACCGCTGACTGGCCCCATTAACAACAAAATACGTTTTCGAACATCTAATCGTTTCGCGGCTGGGTGAAAATATTCTTCCACAAGTCGTTCTAACGCTTCCTCAAGCCCGAATAATTGACCGCTAAAGAAGTTGTATTTTTTCTTCCCATCCACTTCCTCGATGCCAGCATCTTTAATCATATTGTAAACGCGAGAGTGAGCAGACTGAGCCACCCACGGCTTTTCTTTTACGATTTCTAAATATTCCGCAAATGTCCCTTCCCACTTTAACTTCTGTTCTTCTTCTCTATATTTTTGTATTTTTTTTAAAATGTCCATACACGGACCTCCTCCACCGTTGTGATCTATCATTGTGATTAATACCATATGTATGCAAGGATGTCCGGGATCATTCGTGAAAGAATGACTTTCATCCCGACATGCAATTAAGCTATAATGAAAACGTGGACATTTGTTGTCACTTCATCAAGGGAGGAGATTGTATATGAAGACGCTTCTCGTTCTTGGCGTAATCGGTGCCTTTTTGGTGGCGATCTTCACAGCAGGATATAATGATAAGCCAGAAGTAAAAAATTAAGCGACTTTCATTCGAAAGTCGCTTAAAATACGTTTGGAAAGTTTTGTTGTCTTAACGCTTCATACACGAGAATAGCAGCTGTGTTCGATAAATTGAGCGAACGGACGTATTCATTCATCGGAATACGCAAACAACGTTCCATGTTATTTTCAATTAAATCTTTCGGCAATCCGCTTGTTTCGCGACCGAAAACGAAAAAGTAGTCTTTCGTTTGATCGCTATAGTCAAACGAGGTGTAATATTTTTCTCCAAACTTCGTAATAAAGAAAAATTGGCCTTCCTTATATTTTTCGAAAAGCTCTTGTAATGAATCGTAATAATGAACGTTAACATACTCCCAATAATCTAATCCGGCACGCTTTAACATTTTGTCATCAGTTGAAAATCCGAGCGGTCGAATTAAATGTAATGACGTTCCTGTCGCCGCGCATGTACGCGCGATATTTCCTGTGTTTGCTGGAATTTCTGGTTGGTACAACACAACATGTAAACCCACGCTCTTCACTCCTATATCCGGTCAATAATATGGAAAAACTTATATTGAATATTTGGCGTATACGCCGTTGAGTCTTCATATGACCAATAACGCATTCTACTATTGGACGTATGGGCATTGACGAGAGGCATACCTTGTTTATCTTTCGCAACAACAATCGTCGTATGATCAAAGCGTCCGTTCCCTTGAAAATCATAACAAATGACATCACCGAGAGACAACTGTTCTGGCGATTTTTTTTCAACTGCTTGAATACCTGTTTTCGTTCCACTTAAATACCAACGAAATGCATGCGCAACCGTCCACGTATAACTCCAATCGTTTTTTCGCATCCACCATCCTTTCGTTTTATTTGGATATCCGATCATCGGAATACCGCCCGCATGCAAACATTGAGAAACGAAATTTGTACAATCAACAGGGAATTGATGAAACGCGGGGTTATGATCATTCCACCATACTTCAGCATATTTCACCGCCGCCAGCCGATCATACGTATAACGAACTCGTTCATCTTCATGACGTTCTTGTTTTTTTTCCATTTGCTCTGTCTTGAGATGAGGCACAACAAGATGGTCGCTCACAAGCTTACCACGTTCAAAAATGGCTTCCCGTACCTCTTGTTTCTCCTCGACATACATCCACCCGTCTTGCCAAATAAAAAAACGGAAATGAACGATGTAGCGGACGAACGTGTGAGGGGCAATATGTTTCTTTTCTATTACGACTCCTTTTCCTTCGCATTTCACAAGCTTCGCCTGTCGCTTCGCAAGCAGTTGCTTTTTTCGTTCCATTTCCTCATCCGTCACATTAGCCGCAAAAAAGGAACGAATACGCTGATCGAGAAGGGCGTGTAGCTGTTTTCTCATCTCGCTCACCACTTTTACCTTTTTTACTACGTTATGTCGTAAACAATAGAAAAACAACTACACTCTTTTAAGCATCGCTAACGCGTTATCAATTTCTCGAATAACGTCCTCATCTTGTTCTTTTTCTTTTGCTTGCTGCAACATCGGCACAACTTTCCTGTTTCCGATTTTCCCAAGCGCCCACGCCGCGGTTCCACGAATGACAGGACGTGAATCTTCCTGAAGCAGTACGAATAAATCATCTATCGCACTCTCATCTTTGTAATGAGCCAATGCAATGATCGCATTCCGTTGAATCGGTTTTTTCCCACGCCATGCCCCCGATAAATGCCCAAACGTCTCTTTAAATTGCCGATTCGTCATATGAAGAATTGGTTTTAATAGCGGTTTCACCACTTCCGGATCGGGTTCCATCTCTGGATGAAAGTGAAAGTCTTTTCCTTTATTTTTTGGACAAACGAGCTGGCACGTATCACATCCGTACAATCGATTACCAATTTTATCGCGAAACTCATCAGGAATAAACGTTTTCGTTTGCGTTAAAAAAGCGATACATCGTTTCGCATTCAACTGTCCCCCTTGCACAAGTGCGCCTGTCGGACAAGCATCAATGCAGCGCGTGCACGTCCCGCATTGATCTTCAATTGGCGCATCCGGAGGAAACGGGATATTTGTAATCATTTCTCCTAAATATACGTACGATCCAAACTCTGGCGTAATAATTGAGCAGTTTTTCCCACTCCACCCGATACCTGCACGCTCGGCTACCGCCCGATCCGATAACTCCCCGGTATCGACCATCGATTTTACTTTTGCATCTGGTACACGGGTGAGAATAAATTGCTCTAGCTTTTGCAGCCGCTCGCGTAAAATGATGTGATAATCTTGTCCCCAAGATGCGCGACAAAAAATGCCTCGACGTTCTTTTTTTGTACTTCGTGGAGCGTTTTTCAATTTTGACGGGTAGGCAAGGGCGATCGCAATAATGGAACGCGCTTCTTTCAACAACAAAGATGGAGTTGTTCGTTTGTCAATATCCGGTTCTTCAAATCCTGATTCATAACCGAGTCGTTGTTGCTCACGTAGCCGTTCTTTTAATTCGCTAAACGGATCAGCACTGGCAAAACCGATTTTATCGATACCAATCGTTCGACTATATTGAATAATTTCCTCTTTTAATGCAGCAACGTCCACTACCCATCCCTCCTTTCATCGCTGTTTATGATACAATGTAAAGAAAAAGGAGTGAACGATATGGTAACCATTTCTGACACAATCAAACATCATGTGGCTCATTTTAAAATTGGAGTCATTACATATGAACAAATTGTCGTCGGCGCATCTCCAAATATGTTGAAAGGAAAACTCCGTCAATTTCAAGAACTATTGTATTTTGACATGGAGCAAACACCATTGGCTGACTGGCCTGAAGTGAAAGAATGGCGATCGGTGTTCAAGCAGGTCGGCACAGATCCAAGCCGCTACCGCCCCTCATCAGAAAGTTTGCTTCGTCGCATACAAAAGCAAAGCTTTATTCCATCTATTCACTCGGCTGTCGATATAAATAACTTTTTTTCCTTATATTATAAACTTCCTATCGGCATTTATGATCGTAACAATCTACACGGAGACATTGTCGTCACAATCGGCACTGAAGCAGACGAATACATCGGCATCAATGATCGTACAACAAATTTTGAGAAGAAACTTGTCACAAAAGATGCACAAGGTGCGTTTGGTAGCCCGATCGTCGATTCAAAACGAACGATGGTTACAGACAAAACGACACATGCGATTCAAATCGTATACTTTCTCCCATCATTCACAACAACAACATGCGAGCAAATACTACAAGCAATGAAAAAGATGTTTGTTCAAATTCATGGTGGTCATGCATATACACAACTTATATTATAACAAGCACGGGGCATGCAAAATAAAAAAACGCAATGCCCCGTTCATCTTCGAAACGAAACACTGCGTTGTCCCCGTATGTATGGAGCGGGTGATGGGAATCGAACCCACGACATCAGCTTGGAAGGCTGAGGTTTTACCACTAAACTACACCCGCACGCTTCAATTCAGTATACCTACAATCATTTACCACGCCCGACCATGCCTCTTCCTCTACT
>NZ_FOJQ01000031.1 GCF_900111795.1 Anoxybacillus pushchinoensis
ATCGCCGCCTTCCCTTGTTTCAACAGCTTTCTTGCAACTGCTTCGTGACAAGGAGCAAGCGGACGTTTGTTTGTGTCTAACACAAAAACCATAGGGTTCTCCCCTTTCCTCTGCATAAAGCAGGTCATATTCTCCTCGACCATGTTATAGATGCTTGTTATGTGCAAGACACTAGCGCTACCCACCACGCTTGTTTAACCTTGCACGACAGAGGAACGGGCTGGAGAAGCACCCGAACGTGTCATGACATCTATAACGTAGGCTCTGTTTCAAGCCTTGGTCTGGTCAACATGGGGCTTACAAGCCCATGACTTTAGTCATTGGGTTGTTGACGTTGGACTAATTGTTCAAGTTGTTCGGTAGCGAGCGGCTTGCTGAAGTAGTAGCCTTGGGCGCGGTCGCATCCTTCTCGTTTTAAAATCGCAAGCTGTTCTTCCGTCTCCACTCCTTCAGCGACGACTTTCATCTGCAAACTATGCGCCACTTGAATAACCGCGCGCACAATCGACAAATCGTATGAATGTTTGACCATATCTTGTATAAATGAACGATCAATTTTAATGATATCAACCG
This sequence comes from Anoxybacillus pushchinoensis, assembly GCF_900111795.1. GTDB lineage: Bacteria > Bacillota > Bacilli > Bacillales > Anoxybacillaceae > Anoxybacillus > Anoxybacillus pushchinoensis. Next base: position 574 of record NZ_FOJQ01000031.1, read on the forward strand.
GCAATTTTTTTAAATAGTTTAATGAAGAATAGCCTGTCCCGAAATCGTCGACAGCGAGCTGCAATCCTAAATTTTTTAACGACTGCAACTGCGCAAGGACGTAATCGATATGATACATCGCCATACTTTCAGTAATTTCTAACTTTAAACAAAATGGATCTAACTCATACGTTCGCAACACGTGCTCAATATGCTTGACGAAATCGGCCTGCAAAAATTGTTTAATGGAAACGTTGACACCAATTTGCACGTGCGGTAGCCCTTTTTCTTTCCATTTTTTGCTTTGTTCACATACGTTTCGTAACACCCAATCGCCGATCGGTTGAATTAAATTCGTTTCTTCCGCAATTGGGATAAATGTTGCTGGCGAAATCCAGCCGCGCTTCGGATGAAACCAGCGAAGCAGCGCTTCAACCGCCACAACATCGCCTGTTTGAATGTCGACGATCGGTTGGTAATGAAGCGTAAATTCGTTTTGTTTTAACGCTTTGCGAATGCTATGTTGCATGTACAATTTTTCTTCGTTCGTCTTTTTTAATTCGCTCGTATAAAAACAGTACGTATTTCCCCCGTTTTCCTTTGCGATTTCAAGCGCTAAATCGGCAAACGATAGAAGCGTCGTCCAATCGGTTGCATCATCTGGAAATACGCTTACTCCGATGCTCGGTGTGATCGTCAATTCTTGATCTGTTAGTTGAAATGGAGTCGAAAATATTTGGATGACGTCACGAATCATGTGGCGTATTTCGTTTCGGTCAATCGTATAAAAAGCGAGAAAAAATTGATCGCGTGCTTGTCGTGCGACGATGCCATTTTCATAGCGACGCAATCGCTCCGCCACTTGTTTTAACAATTCGTTTCCGTATTCATATCCGATCAAATCGTTAATAAATTTAAAGCGATCTAAATTGAGCGACAGTAACGAAAACGGCTCGCGTTTATTCATGCGCTCGCGAAGCAGATGGAGAAACGCCTCGTACGACAGCACTCCTGTTAATGTATCGGAATCGTCATGATCGTATAAAAAGCATCCTGTCCAAATGAGATGAGAACGAAACGCATAAACGTGCACGTATGCCGGACGATGGTCAACAATCGTTTTCCCGCGCCACGCATCGCTTATATGTAACGCCTTGATCGCTTCATGTGCGCAGTCTACAAACTGTTGCGCGATACGATAACGATTGGACAATCGTTTCATCAGCGTGTCGTTCATATATACGATTGTTCCATCTTCATCAGTAATAAAAAAAATGACATATTGATCAAACTGTTGCCCAACGGCCTCCCATTTCATCAATGGAGGGTGTTGGTACAGAAACTGCTGTTCGTTCATGTTGTAATCCTCGCTTTTTGTTTTCTTCCCTCCTTCTTTTATTAAACCATATGGCATGATAATTGAAAATAACTTTTCATCAAGAAACGGAATTTAGTCAATTGTTCCTGTACGTAAAATGGACACTTGCATATCGACATCTATTTTTGCGTTGTCATATAACTTGTACCATTGCTTATCCGTCAACTGCAATGCGCGCACCGAGTGGTCGTACATTTGCCCGAAGCCGATCGGATCGGTTTTGTATGCTTTTAGTTTATTTAATAGTTGTTCTATTTCTTTTTTCATTTGTTTTTCAATCGCCCGCTCAAGAATGTGGACATTCGTTACCATGATCGGCTTCATTTTTTCGGACATTTCTAAAATTTCCGCTTGCAACTTGACGGTGACGCGAAAATGCGGAACTGGCTCTTGGCTAATAAGTTTGATTTTTCGCTTTGTTTTTATTTCATTAATAACGATATTGACTTTTTTTGTCTTTTTATTTATTAATAACGGGGCGACATCGTCACGCGATACTGTAATATTTTTCAACCCCGATTTATATTGTGATGCTAATATTTTAATATAAAAACTTTCATCAAGCCGTACCGTCCCGACAAATTTGTCGCCGCGAAATAGCGCCATTTTTTCAACAATCGGTTTATCATTACGCACCGATAAATAAGGTAAAATCGGGTCTTTTCCGACATCGTAATAACAATGAATAAACTCATGTAACGTTGCAGCTAACAGCGATTCGGTGCGCAAGTTTTTTTCAATTAACCGATATAAATACGTCCCGATGTCTCGTGTATCTTCATGTTTTTTACTTTTCACGATTTCCTTTGCATTCGGCTCGCCAACCGCTAAATAAACGAGCGCACCGATATTCGCATCGCGTTGGAGCGTGTCGGTTAGCGTGAAAATGCCATCTTTCTCCGCGAGTTCTTTTCCGTATACGATGACGCGAATTTGCCCTGACCCTAAATCGTGGCTCGTTTGCGCTTCTAAATCTTGGCGAACCCCTTTACTCGTTTTATTCGTTGCCTCAATCACTTCTGACAAAGACGATCTGGTCGTTTGAAACGAAAGCATCACGGATGCCCCTTCGTACAACTTCCCTTTTTTGTCAAACCCAACGGCCGTAATGATTCCTTGCCTTTCTAATATGCGTGGCTGTACACATCCGCTTAATAATAACATACAAACGATGAGCCATTTCATTTCGCGCTCCCCTTTGCCCATTTTTTTATGCGCACAAATACGTACAGTATGAACGGATAAACAAAACTAAGCCAAAATCCGTAATAACCGACTTGGTCAGTAAATTCGTTAATCGTTGCCCGCTTTTCAAACATAATCGCAACAACGTACAATAAAAACGCAAAAATGAAAAGTAAATATTTTTGTTTCACACGAAAAAGCTCTTTTCCGCCGCGCGTCATCGCCCACATAAACATAAGTAAATTAGGTAAAATGACGAGCAGCCAAAGCGGAATGAGGATATATTCAAATCGCTCAACAAATGGGAGCTTGACGATTTTAAGCATCGATAACGATGCCCAAATGGTCACATCGAGTTGTTTCGGACTGAAAAAAGCAATCGCAATGACCGTCACAGTAGCTACAAGAAATGTCGTCAACATAACGCCTAGCTGGGCATAACGATGAACGCGCCCTTTTTCTTTCACAAACGGATAAATGACGTACAACACTTCAAATCCGAGCATCGTATACGCCGTTTTTAACACCCCTTTTGCCATTTGTGTCGGCGTCGCTTCAAAAACAGGCTGTAAATGAATCCATTCCGCATATTTAAGCGGCTGAACGACGAGAGTGACAATCCAAATGGTCATAAAAAACGTTAAAAAACTAACGCCCGCAACGAGCCGAAATCCCCCGCCATATAGGGCGTATACCGTTAAAACAATTAAAATGAGCGCCGCCCCCCAAAGCGGAAAATCAGGGTACATCCACGTGATTGCCATTTCAACGTAACCAAGCAAAATAGACGTATACGCCATTAAAAAGTAGGCGATAACGAGCGCATTGGCGATCCAACCGAATACGCGCCCATAAACGAACGTATGAAGCGAGAAGATGTTGTCATGTTCCGTTAATGTTAACGTTTTATATATGACGAAAACGGCGAGATGAATCCATAATCCGCTCAGCAAAACAGCAATCCATGCATCTTGGCGCGCCTCGACAAAAATGACGCGCTGCACGCCGACGATGCCAAGCCCGATTTGTGTTGTGTGGATGAGAAAAAACACGAGGTAAGCGTTAATCGACAGCCGTTCGTTTGGCGTTTTCATCATTCATCCAAATCCTTTCGTTTCATCGCTTCCCGCCACGAAAAGCGACGGGCGTTTTGTGGACGATTCGTCTTCGGACGCTCGCTATAAAATTTTTGGGGCAGGCGAATGAGCGCATATTTCATATCGGCGAAACGAAACGGATAAACAGGTGACAAGTACGGGCGCCCAAGCGATGTGAGTTTCAATAAATGAATGAGCAACATGCTGACGCCGATCAATATGCCGACAAGTCCCCAAAGCGCCGCTAATAAAATAATCGGAAAGCGTAAAATGCGAATCGTCGCCCCCATTTCATAACTCGGCGCCGTAAATGAGCCGAGCGCACTTAACGCAACAATAATAATGAGCACGTTGCTCGTAAATCCTGCATCGACTGCCGCTTGTCCAAGGACGATACCGCCGACGATACTCATCGTTTGACCGACTTTTGTCGGCAAGCGCGCTCCTGCTTCGCGCAACAGTTCAATCATAAACTCAAGAAGCAACGCTTCAATGACGGGAGGAAATGGGACGCGCGAGCGCGATTCGCCAATCGTCAAAAGCAAAGCGGAAGGAATGACTTCGTAATGATACGTAATGACAGCAACATAAAGCGGCGATAAGAAAATGGAAGAAAAAATGCCGAACATGCGAATCGCGCGCAATACAATGCTCATCGTCCAACGTAAATAAATATCTTCTGTCGATTCAAAAAAGCTAAAAAACGTCGTCGGACAAATAATGACGGTCGGACTTCGGTCAACGAAAATGCCGATGCGCCCTTTCATTAAACTGTACGCTAGTCGGTCAGGAAGCTCCGTTAATAAATATTGCGGAAAAATCGTATACGCATGATCCTCCAATAGTTGAGCTAATACGGAACTGTCGGTCACTTCGTCAATGTGAAGCTCAGACAGCCGTTGTTTCACCGTTTGAATGTTTTCTTCATCGGCAATATCTTCGATGTACACGACGCGCACTTCAAGCGGGTTGCGCATCCCGATCGTCATTTTTTCCGTCACTAATTTCGTATCGGTCACATTTTGGCGCAAAATGTGAATGTTTGTATCAATCGACTCCGTAAACGACATTTTCGGTCCGAGGACGAGCGATTCCGTTTCTGCCTTTTCAAGCGAACGTTCTACTTTTTCAGCGATGTTAACGGCAAGTCCGTGCGTTTCTCCTTCGATATATATACATGCCCAACCGTCGCGTATGTAAGACGCCATCTCTTTTTCTGTTTCACATACGTGCACCGCACCGATTGGCAAACAGCGAGCGAGCTGTTTTAACGATACGTCTTCTTGGTCATGAATAAATGCCAACACGTTTTGTTGCAATTGGTCATGATTAATTAAATTTCTTAAAAATAAGATGTCAACCGTTTTTCCTTTGCATTGGATGCGCCGACACATCAAGTCTGGCGAGTGGGCAAGCTGTTCGGCAACCTCATCAACTCGATTTTTTTTCGAAAACCACATCATCTTGCCCCCTTTTTCTTCCGCTTCGTTTTTTCCTAGTTTGCAATATATCGCAGTTTTTATGCAAAAAAAGAGGAAGCTTTATTTTGCTTCCTCTTGAGGGAGCGGAATAAAAATTTCTCCTTGCCGCTCTTTATTTAATAACAATTGTAAAATCGTTTTCGATAGTTGGCTCGGTTGATATGGCTTTACAAAATAACTATTCGCCCCGAGCGCCAATCCTTTCTCCCGCTCTTCTAATGCGGAAGAAATAATGATTGGGATGTGCGCAAGCTCGTCATTTTCTTTTAGTTGTTTTAACACATCCCATCCGAACGCGTTATGCTCCTCTAACATAATATCTAGCACGACCGCATCCGGCTTTTCTTTTTCAATGAGCGCAATCGCTTCTTTTCCTTCTTTCACGTGTTTGACGCGAAAACCGCTATCTTTTAATTCCGCTTCTAATAACGCCGCTAAATGTTCATCATCTTCGACAATAATGACGTGCGCATGCGCTTGTTTGTCATCGTTGTCGCGCTCATCTTCCTCACCAGGCGCCAAAGCGACGAGCGGAAGAGAGACGGTAAACGTGCTTCCTTTTTTCAGCTCTGATGTGACGCTCACTTCCCCTTCGTGCGCTTTCACAATTTCTTTCACGATCGCAAGCCCAAGTCCTGTTCCACCGATGCGGCGGCGGTCGGAGTTATCGACGCGATAAAATTTTGTAAATATGTTTGGCAACGCTTCTTCTGGAATGCCTAATCCTTCATCTTTTACGTCGATGCATAGGCGATTGTTTTGTTCATATATGCGCACAGTCACGTTGCCGCCATCTGGGGAATATTTGATGGCGTTGCTAATTAAATTCGTAAACACTTGCGCCAATTTATCGCGGTCGCCGAGCACGATCGTTTTGTCCGTCTCTTTTTGAATGTGAAACGTATGAACGGTCGTATTCACTTTTTGTGTATCAACGACATGTTCAATAATGGAGACGATATCTTCGTATTTTTTATCGTACGTTTGTTTTCCGGACTCCATCCGTTGCACATCTAAAAAGTCGTTAATAAGCGCGGTTAACCGTTTCGCTTCTTGGTAAATGGTCGTTAAATATTTTTTCTGACGTTCTGGTTTTAATTCTTTCGTTAACATCAATTCCGTAAAGCCGAGCACGCTTGAAAGAGGCGTGCGCAATTCGTGGCTGACGGTGCTGACAAATTCGGACTTCATTTGATCGACTTCAAACTGTTTCGTAATGTCGCGATGGACAAATACCGTCCCTTGTCGCTCCCCATGACGATATAACGGCTTTGCATATACTTGCATCACTTTCCGCTTTTGTGGCAAATGGTACACAAACGGCTCATGTTCTTCATCGCCGTTAAAAATAATAGCTCGCAAATAGTCACATAACTTTTCTCCTGCATCAGACTGTTCAACTAAGCCGCGCGCCCATTGTTCGTAGCTTGCTCCTTCCAGTTCAGCAATCGTTTCTTTTTGAAGCAAGTCGGCCATTTGTTTATTGACGATGACGCTATTGCCGTCACGGTCAACGAAGTGAATGCCTTCTTGCACCGTATTTAAAATATGTTGTACCGTCTCACGCGCTTGCTCCGTCTGTTCGTATAGCTCTATTTTTTGTAAAGAAATCGATATTTGTCTCGTTAAGCCGACATATTCTTGCACTTCTTCGTCCGAAAACGGCCCGCCAAAGCGGCTGAACACTAAAATAGCTTGCACATCGTCTGTATTCGAAAGAACAGGTAAAAAAATGTCGTGCACGTACATCGTCTCTTCATGATATCCTTTTTCCGACGCTGCAACTTCGCGTTTTAACACGAACGGCTTTTTTTGTTCAAACAATCGTTGATACAATCCGTTGTATACGTACGTTAAAAATTGTTCAACCCCGTATGGCGACAAACCGAACGATGCGTACGTTTTTTCATCGTTCATTAACACGATCATGCCGCGATCCGCTTCCATGATGCTCGCCATATGAAAAACGATGCTTTGTAATACGTCTTGCCGATCAAGCAAATTCGATAAGCTTTGAATAAAGTCGTTATACCGCTTTAATTCCCGTTCGCGCGCTTGCATCGCTTCAAGCGCTTGTTCGAGTTCTGTTTGTTGCAGCTCTAGCTCATCTTGTTGAGCAAGCAACTCTTCATTATGCGCCATTAACGTTTCCTCTTTATCTTGAATGCTCGCTAACATTTTCCGAAACGCTTGAGCGAGCTTTCCGATTTCATCTTCGCGAGCGGTATGGACGACGTCGTCGTTATGCACTCGTTCGTCTTTTGCGATTTTTTCTGCCATGCTAGCGAGAGCACGGAGCGGCGTCCCAATTTTTTTCGTCATAATGCGCGCGATCATAATGAGCAAAAATAACATGAAAAAGACGAATACGATAAACGCCGTTTGGGCCGTTTGCTGCTCGTTACTTAACTGTCGAAAAGTGCCATCTAATTGATCATTTAAGTTGTTTTTATACGTTTTCATTTGCAATTGAAATTGTTGAATTGACGCGGTGCCCCCGTTTTCTGATAAACTTAATACTTTTTGTATATTGCCGCTTTCAAACGCGTCAATCGCTTCCGGGACGAGACGCCCGAAATAATATTGTGCAAATTGGCGCGCTTTCACAATAAATTGCGTATCTTCTTTCGTCGTTGCTGCGCTTTCTAACAGATCGAGCGCAGTTTGGGCATTTTCTTGTTCACGAAAAAAGCTTAACTTAAACTCTTTTCGGTTGAAGGCTAAATAGCCGCGCACATCGGAAAACGCTTGGTTGAACGCTCGCTCGACTTCTTGCGCATATTTCATTTTCGTTTCGATTTCATTCTTTTTTTGTTCAAACGACGCCACTAACGAGGATTGATACATCGAAAGGGCAATCGCCCCGACGATAAAGACGACTAAAAATGACGCAACAAGTAAAACAAACTGTCTCGCTAAACTTTGCCGAAAATAGTTACGCATCTTCTCCATGTAAAATCGCCTCAATTCGTTCGACTAATTCAAGCGGGCTGTACGGCTTCGCCATAAAGTAGTCAGCGCCGGCCGCCAGCACGCGCTCTTTGTCCACTTGTTGACTTTTCGCCGATAACATCATAATCTTTACATGTTTTTTATCGGGCATATTGCGCACATGTTGAATGACTTCTAAGCCGGTATATATTGGCATCATATAATCAAGCAAAATTAAGTCGTAATCGTTTTGTTTAATCATTTCAATTGCTTCTTCCCCATCGCACGCTTCATCAATGTCATGCCCTTCATCTTCGAGCGTGTCGACGACAAGCATGCGCAACACTTCTTCATCTTCCGCTAATAAAATTTTCGCCATTATCGTTCCCCCACTTCTATTCGTTTATATGTCTCTTTCACAATGGTGTACGATCGCTTGAGCCGCTCATGATATGTCGGCTCCTCCCATGCGTCCCACGTGTACGTATAAAACTGTTTCGCATGTAACGTATGTCCTTCTTTTGTTGGATACGAAAATTCGTTTTCATATACGCCGATGCGAATACCGTCAATCGTTTTGCTGCTTGTTAGTCCACCTTGCCACATATCTCCCATCACTTCATGCATGCTCGGGTCTTTGACGTTTAACAGCGCCCACGGAATGCGAATTTCATATCCATCTTTTTGTTTGCTGACGCTCACGTCCGTTAATGAATTGTATGCTTCATCGTTCGGATTCGCTGTGCCAAACGTCATAACGCCTGTTTCGTAAAAGTCGAACGGATACGTTTTTCCATTAATTTGTAACTTTTTATTGAGCGTAAGGCGAATCGGATGATACATGCCGTTATTTTTTTTGTTCACATACGGGAGGCGATCAATCATTTGCAACATATGTCCATAATGATAATAAAACGAATCGTAATAACTATCAATCCATAATCGCCCTTCCTTTTCCCCACGTAAATGAAGGACGAAATCAATCCCTTCCGTTCGTACGTTCGGCACATCGAGAATAGTCGATTGTCCTTGATTGGGTATCGTATCAAACAATATATAGACGTCTTTGTCCCGCTTAACAGTTGTGTCGTAACGGATGTAAACGTACCGCTCATCGCTCGTCATATAGAGCGCGCGGCCGTGTTGTTTGAACGCAGGACGGATGCGGAGAAACTCCCAATCTTCCTTTCTTCCATCAGCTTTTATCATCGTCGTTTCATTTTCGGTCGGATCAAAGCTAAGCAAGCCGAATTGTTGTTCGTTCGTTTGCGCGTTTGACCAAAACGGCCGACGATCTGGATTGTCGTAGTCCATCGTGTTCCACGTTCGTTTAAACCATTCGTCTTGCCACGTAAAAATAAATCCGCCTCCCATTTGTTCATGGACGATATCTTCAAATAGTTTTTTGTTTATGAGCCCTTGTTGTTGTTCGGAATGAAATCCTTGATTCATGCCGTATACGTTGCGATGCGTCATGCCGCGCGATGAAGGGACGCCAAATTCGGCGACGACGATTGGCATACGATGCACTCGCTTCATATCGTGCAAATAACCGGCATAGTTGTTTTTCTCACCGCGATGGTCGATATAATTGACGTATTTCGGCTCATAGTTTAAAAAGTCTGGATAATACGGATAAATGTGATATGACGCAAACAAGCCGCTATGCATGGCATTTGTCGTATAGATGACGTTCGGATTGACCGATACGAAATCTTCTTTTTCTAACGGCTCGCTCGGATGCGTTAACAAATCGGTCGTCACCCAATTTGTAAAACTTACCGGACGTTGCCAGCCGTACGTTTTCGTTTCATAGGCAATCGCTTCATCCATCATGCGCGCAAGCCAAATTTCAAACGGCGAAGCACCTTTCGTGTACACATATTCCCCCTCGTAATCACGTAAACCGGCATGCTTCATATTCGTCGCATGAACGACGGTCGGTTCCCACTCGACCCCGAAAATCCAGCCGAGCACATATGGAGAAATGTCGTAGCGATATATGCCGCTCGCATGTCCCGGGCGAGGTGGGATCGTTGCCCGCCCGTGAACGATATCGATCGTTCGCTTTATTTCTGCGACAAACTCATCCGTATTTTCTTTTGCAAACGCGTCGTTTGTGCGTAAAAACGTTTCTTCGTTCACCCAGACGCCGTGGAATAAATAAAGCGGCCGTTCAGCCATTTCGTTATATTCATAAAACGCTTCATAAAACGCTGGCGGATGAATCGTATACACCCGAACGGCGTTAGCATGCATCGCTCCAATTTGTTTAAACCAACGGAAATATTCTTCTTTCGTAATCGCCGTTTCACCTGGGAAATGACCCGGCTTCGCAATGCCCATGTTGACTCCTTTTAATAACATATTTTCCCATTTTCCGTTTTTATAAATTTGAATATATTGCTCTCCGACCCGACCAGCGAGCTGAATGCCGTCGTCTGTTTTGGCGATCGCACGCTCGCTCCATTGCTTGTCATCGTTAGACGCTTGTTTTAAAATCGTTTTCATCATTGGAACATACGCTTTCCAATAAAACGATGCGGTGCTGTTTGGACCGTGGGGCGTCGTCCATTTCCGCCATATGTCGATGCCGACCGTTTGATATATGTTTGGTACATCTGGTTGGTCGGCGTAGTCGCCGCAAAAATAGTACGCATCGTACCGATTGTTACGATGATGAACGATCGCTGGAAACGTCGTCGGCAAGCCAATCGCTTGCAATTTTTCTTTTCCGCTTTTTGATAACGAAAGCGTATATGTCGCTAACACTTCTTCGTCGTGTAACGGTTTGACGATATCAAACCAATACGAATACGGAGTCGAACCGCTCACGCCGAGCTCTTTTTCCCCTTTTTTTGTCGGAGTAAAAAGCACCCCTTGTTTTCCGATTTCGTTTTTATTTAAAATGACAAGCCGGTCGTATTCATCGACGAGCACGTAGCCGGGTCCAGTAAACGCATATCGTTTATCGTATTGCTTTTCGTAGTTTTCTTTTACCCAAACAGGCACTTCGTCATCTTCTAACTTCGGAAAATAACGGCCGATCCAACCCGTCCATTCGACGTTTAATAAACTATAAAATTTGTTGCGAACAGACGGATCCGTCGGACTTGCAAACGAATTAAACTCGGCGATGAGCGTTTTGTTTCCGGCAAACATCGCCTCGTGCAATCGATTGACTTCTTGTTCCGTCAAGCCACCGTACACTTTTTTTGAGCGCTTCCCTTTCTTTTTTTTTGTCGTCAAATCATTTTCATATACGCCGTACGTATCGGCGACATAAATGACATCATACGATTGTAACCCTGTTGGCCATGGTCGCTCTTTTTTTGTCGTCGGCATAAACCCGACATAATCTTTTTTCACATCGTAGCGCGTTCCGTTTGGCTTCACGTACTTTTGTTGGTTTAATAACCAAACGAGTCCTCCATGTTCACGATACGTTTGATCGGGAACTGTTTTATTCACAATCAGCACATTCAATGTCGTTGTCGGCTTGATATTCCACAACCAATATGGCGAAGAAATGGCAAGAAAAATACATACGATATATACAATGAGCCATCGTTGTCGTTTCATCATTTTGACACACCTTTTCTTTTCATTTCTCCCCATCCTTTTCGTTTTAACAGCGCATCAACAATGCCTTCACAGCGCCATAGCACCGTAAGCGGACGATACCATAACGTCTCTGTTAATGAATAAAAAAAGAGGCGCACAATGTCTGAAACGTTTGGGAATTTACGAACCGTCCATTCTTCTAACAATACGGCAGCCATGGAAAGAATTGAACCGTACAAAACGGAGACGAGGAATAGTAAAATCGCAAATTCAATATACACATCACCTAAAATGAGTGCCACGATGACGAGAATATAGCCAATCAACTCGACGACAGGACCGAGAAATTCAATGATTAAAAAATAAGGCATCGAAATGAGCCCGATCGAGCCGTAGCGCGGGTTAAACCACATGCGGCGATGAAGCCAAAGGCTTTCAAGTAGCCCGCGATGCCAGCGGCGGCGCTGTTTGCGTAAATCTGTCATCGACTCTGGTGCTTCCGTCCAACAAACCGGATCAGGAACGTACACAATTTTTTTATTCGCGTTCGTTTCTTTCACTAGTCGATGAAGACGGACGACAAGCTCCATATCTTCCCCGACTGTATGTGCATATCCGCCGGCGCGAATGACCCATTGTTTCGAAAACACGCCAAATGCGCCGGAAACGATAAGCAGTAAATTGTGGCGGCTTAGTCCGATGCGCCCCATTAAAAACGCGCGCAAATATTCAATGACTTGCATGACGACGAGCGGCTGACGGGATAGCCCGATGCGCACGACTTCTCCTTTTTCAATGTCGCAGCCGTTGGCGATGCGCACACTTCCGCCTGATGCGATCACTTCTTCATCTGAGTCGATAATCGGCTTCATCACTTTTAAAAAGGCGCGCCGCTCAATGACAGAATCGCCATCAATGGAGCAAACGTATGGATAAGATGAAAAATTAATGCCCGCGTTTAACGCATCCGCCTTCCCACCATTTTCTTTATCGATGACGAATAAATGGGAAAACTTTCGCGAGCGATATACTGCTCGGACACGTGCCGTTGGCAGCTGTTGGCGAATGACGCGCTTCATTTCAACAAGGTCAAAATCTCGTTTCAATCGCTCAAGTGTATCGTCTGTTGATCCGTCGTTAATGACGACAATTTCATACTCTGGATATTCGATGCTTAAAAGGGAGCGCACCGTCGCAAAAATGCCAGCTTCTTCGTTGTAAGCGGGCACTAAAATTGAAACGGGTTTCGTATAACTGACATCGAGCATTTCTTCGTACGGTTCCCATTCGTCTAGTTCGTACATGCGCCGCAATTGGATGAGCGAGACAACGAGTAAAAACGTATAAAACAAAATGACTGCGATCATAAAGTAAAAGACAAACAGCGCCGCCAGTTCAATCATATTGTCGACCTCTTTCTAACCATTCAAGCGCCATGTCGCGCGCATAGCGGTCGTCTGATGTTTGCGCAATGTGTTCGAGTATGTCCAGTCCGTTCGGCATGCGCAACAAAGCTTCCGCTGCTTGCGACCGAACGGAAAATACAGCATCTTTCATTAACAAGACAATATGATCGACCATTTCTTGCCGACGCGTACGTGCGCACAGTCGTAATGCCATTAAACGCTCTTGCCAAACGGGAGATTGGAAATGAATGTGTAGTTGTTCAACGTCGAGTGGATATTCCATTTGTGCTAACGCTTTTAATGCACGAACGCGATATTCACTTTGTTCATGTCGGAGCAGTGTAAGTAAAAATGGGATGTAAGGAAACTTTTTCATAATGCCAATCATGTCAACGATCGCGTACTGTATTTTTTCATGCCAATCGAAAAAATGATCGACCATTTTCGCAAACGTATCGTCGTCCATGCGCGATAAAATGAGACGATAATCAAATTGCGTAAATGACTCGTCAATAGGCGTGTTGATTAACCAATAAAAACCAGTTTAGATGACTCTATTCCTAGCTTTTCTGCCGGAGTCGGCAAGCGATTCGCTTGCCGACTGGGCATGCGTATAGCATGCCCTCCTCGAACAATGAACCAATGAACGCTTTGCGGGCAAATTCATTTGCCCGCTGGCGTTCTTGTTCGAGGGATGTGGCAGAAAAGCTTGTGTTCGCCATACGATTCTGTATTTTTAAGTAAAATAATGGATAATCAATACTCGTGTTTTTCATCATTTAATCAAGAAGATGTCTCAACTTTTGCACTTTGACCATTTGTTTTTGAATAGTTTGTCTAAAAATATCCGATATGCGAATATTTTCATCGTGATATTTCAAAAACAGCATACTGGTCATTTGACCAAACGAGCGAAAAGTGGCGCAAACGATTATTTATCACTTGTTGGCGATGAGTAGAAAATATTCTGTCTTCTATACATTCGTTGCATAAAACGACATACTCGACAAACTGCTCTGGTCGTCGAACTGCTAATTCAAAGGTAGAATCATACGGCAACAAATAACGATCAACGTCTTTAGAAGACCAAAGGAACTGATAAAAAATTCGATCATCAATAAGTATCTTTCCACTATTTTGACCCACAACGGTATTCATTTTACTAAAAAATTCTTCATTTTTATTAGCCGCATGGATTGTTTTTTCAATATCTGCATACGATTCATTCCAACTAATGACAAACAAAATGATAAATAATGCAATAGAAATAATTTTAATTTTTTCCCATTTGATATAAGGAATGATTGGAATAAAAAAGGCTAACAAGTATACAACTAAATATATGCCTATTGGTTTCCAATCAAAAAAGACGACTATGACAATAAAATAAATAGGTACAAGCATGTATAGCTGAAATGCTTTTTTTATTCTCCCTTTTATTTTTCCGACAAACAATATAGATAGTGTGTACACAATGGAAAAGAGAACGATCGGTAAAAAACTATTCGCTTGACTGTCACTCAATTGAACGTTGATTAAGCTTTTCTTAACAAATTTCAATAATAGTAGTGCGTCTTCGCTGAAAATCCAATGAATATACATTACACCGATGAGTGACGCAATGAACGGAAAAAATGAAATTAGCAGTAAAGAGAAAAAATATTTCCAATTTTTGATATCAAAAAAAACATATGTATACACTAGTGCGTACATAGGAACAAGTACAACAGATTGATAATCACATAAAAATGTCATCCCGAAAAATATACCGAACAAAAATAAATAGTGAGTAAGCTGATACTCATAAAATTTTAATAAACAATAATTGGAAACGGTCAAAAAAAACAAACAAGTCGACGTATAAGGATCTTGAGTGACAACATATAAAAAAGGATAAGAAAACATGAACGACAAAATAATCGTGATACCTAACGATTTGTGAGCACCAGAATGTGCAACTTGATAAACAAGCATGGTCATAACAAGCGCAGCTACCACGACTGAGATGTTTAGTGTAGATGGTAACAATGAATCAACTAGTAATGGGAATGGAGGAGATCCCTCGCTAATATCTACAAAACGAGGGATCCCATATTTTTCAACCAACATTGTTTTCCAATCGTACAAAAAACGTCTATCTTCCATCATTCCTATATATTTCGTAAAAAAGAAAACACTTTCGTATAGAACAAAATATAAAATAAATACAATCCACGGAAAAAATTTTTTAATCGTAGCCCCCTCCCTTCCAACACGTAGCTCTTGATTGTTTTCATAAAATTTTTGAAACTACCATTCACCACTATACAGATACTTCTTTTTCTTTACTAGATATTTCAATAACATGTTTGTTTGTCAAACCGTGATCTGTTTTTTCCCAGTAAAATGGGTTAGTAAACAGTTGATAAACTCCTTTCCATGTAGCGATTGACAAAAGAATCCAATAAATAGGGTTAGCTAGTGCATAAATCGTTAAATCATAATATTTTCTTTTAAAGACAGAAAGCATGTTTAAATAAATACCTAAGAAATTTCCAACTAACAAATTGAACAAACCAATATATAACGTCCAATTCGAAAAAAAACTATCAAAAAATGTTGTTTTTGAAACAATCCAAAAAAGAAAAATTAGCCACATAAAAGGTGCTACTAACGCGTTAAATACACTGCCACCGATAAACACTTGTAAGGTGAAAAAGCCTTTCCATCCGACCATTTTTAAAAACTTTACTACATTTCGATTATGGACTAAAAAAGTTTGTGCATATCCCTTTTGCCAGCGAGATCGTTGTCTAATCCAGTTTTTAACAGATTTATTCGCTTCTTCATATGTTGTTGAATTCAATACGCCGACTTTATATCCTCTACCGTACGCCCGAATACCTAAATCTGCATCTTCTGTTACATTAAACGGATCCCAGCCACCAAGTTCTCTCAATTTCTCAGTGTCAAAGTGATTCGATGTTCCTCCTAAAGGAATGGGAAGGCTTAATTTACTCAATCCTGTTAGCATATAGTCAAACCAATAAGAGTATTCAAGTGTAAACATTCTAGTTAAAAAGTTTTCGTCTCGATTAAAATAGTTTAACGCTGCTTGAAAACATACAAATTCTTTTGGAAACTTTCTAAATGCTACAATTGCTTTTTTTAATTGATCAGGTTCCGGAATATCTTCTGCATCATAAATTGTCAAGTATTTTCCACGTGCAAAAGCTAATCCATAGTTACAAGCTTTTGGTTTTGTTTTCGGCAAACTGTTAGGAATGGTAATAAAGCGAAAATTAGCAGGTGGCTGAGCTTTCTTTGCTGCTTCCAATGTTTCATAGTCTTCTTCCTCAAGCAACAATAGAATATCCAGTTTTTCTTGAGGATAATCTATTTTTCTTAAACCGTCGATTAATTTTGGGATTACTGCTGGCTCCTTAAAAACTGGTAATAAAATCGTATAGATAGGAAGAGTTTTATCGTCTAATTGTTGTACTTCGTCTTCGCTAACAACTTCTTCCCATTCGTAACGTGCACCGACAGTACTTAATACAAATTTAAATAGAACATTTGTGAGAAAAAAGAGATTCACTAATGCAAATAAAAAGATTAAACATGATTTCCAATCCACATATAACCATAAAACAAATAATGTACAAGCGAGCGAAATAAACATTAACTGGCTTGGAGTAAACACTCGTACAGCTGATTCCTCCGGGTTTCGATAAAACAACCCTGTCACAGATTCTTCTAAAATTTTGTCTTTAAATGTCCATTCCACCATCCAAGTAATATCTAATTCGGAGACCAATTTTTTGTTTATGGTAAAGTTTTTTTTGTCTATCACTTTCGTAATTAATTGATCGACATTATCATCATGTAGGTTTGCTGCTAACACGATTAATTCGTCTCCTTGGAAATACAGAGGGAAAAACAGCAGTCGATTTAAATCATCAGGATGAAATTGCATAGCAATTTGTTTATCCATCTTTTTTATGAAAGTTGATAGAAACTCCCCTGCATAATCTACATTCATTTGTTCGGCAAGTAGGCGATAAAGATCGATTCGTTTTACGTAACCGAGGGAAATAACAATTTGTCCCAACGGACTACCCGTATTTTTTTGATAATTTAACGCATGCTCTAGTTGCTCAGGTGTCAATAATTTTTCTTTGACTAGTAGTTCTCCTAGTCTGCTCATCTTCATCAACCTCTCATTTACTTCCCTACTTACGCTTTCTTCTACTTACAGTTCTAGATAATAAATCTTCATTTTCGACGTTGTCATTATTTACTTTTTTTTTTTAATTGGTTAGGAATTCGAGATAAACGGAAATAGATCAAGACAATAAAACTGACCACCGTAATCCATAAAATTACATAAAAAGGAATTTTGTATTTTTCATAGTAATATGCAAAGTTCCACGTATTTATGTTTTTTAGACTTTGTTTTTTGCCGATTTCGTAACTGACGAATTCTCCTGAATCGAAAAAGGCAACGTTTCCAATCAGTTGACGAATAGCATTTTTTTGAACGAGATATTGGGCAAATTGTTCTGACACAGAAGAGGCACCTAACTGTCCGATTGAAAGGGCTGGTCTTTTATCGTAATAGAATATTTGTAAAATACCGATCGGTTCGTCTTGTTTCACTCGGAAAAGTACCTTCCCATCGTCATGATTCACAACAGACAGTTCTGTTTTCTTACCTTTTATAAATCCAAAGTTTTTGTCTAGTTCGTCAATTGGAATACCAAAAATGTAGTAATCTGCGTTTGTCTCGTCCACTTGACTTTTAGATATAATTTGAATGTTTAAAGGCGATTGGTCAAATTGTTTAATAGAAGCATATAAAGATGATGCTAAGTATAAATATTCTAGATAGTTTTTGTCTTTTGTATTCGGTAAAACCATCGCTCCTTTTCCATTGAATGCACTCGGAATCGACAAAAACGTCAATGGGTTTTCTTCGTCATAAGATAACACTTCAAAAAATGATGAATCGCTAGTTTCCCCCTCAAATAGAACAGCATCTCCTAGACATTGTCCTTCCTTTGGATAATAACTATAAACAATTTGAAAATTATTTTCTCTGTTTAACAAACTAGTTGGTATTTCGATGACAAGCCCGTCGATTGTTCCGTTACCTGAAAGCGGAACGGCTTTAATGAGGGAGTCATTCAAATAAAATTTCAAAAATGCTTTACCTTTTTGCTCATCTAACGGAACGTATGTCCCATTATACACAAACAAAAGTTTTTTAGGTAGCCCACCTAAATCAGAAAGAGTAAATGTGTAGTTTGTAGGCATGTTTCCAATTCCTTGAACTCGTGTGGAATTGTAGCCAAGCATTTTTAAAGAATAAACCTGGCTCGCGTTGTTTGTAGTGCTATTCACTACGTCAGCCTCTTCTATTTTGTTAGCAAAAAGGACATCTCGAAACGTTGAAATGAAACCATCCACTTGTTTTGGTTCTATATAAAGTTCATTTTCCTTCAACATGTTTATTCCTTTATTTTTCTCATCGAGTACAATAATACGACTTCCTTCTGTGTTATTTGGCATAGAGTGAACTGTTGAAATACGTACATCACGATCACTAAATTCTCTTATCAGAAAAGCATATAATTTAACATATGATTCAGATAGAGAAATGGATGGATTAGAAGGGATTACTATGACAACTTGATTAAATATTCCATCTAAAAACTTATTAACTTTTGATTCATGCACATTTTCATTTTTTTTGTAATAAATGCTTGTGCTATTTTTTAGAATAATCCATTGTCCTTTATCAAAAATTCGCTCACATTTATTTTGAGTGTACGGGCGATCTATCATCATCTGTACTTTCATGAAAGTTGAGTTAGGAAGCAATTGCACATCTTTTAAGTTAGCTTTAAACGATATATTTTCACCTTCCCCTTTTATTTCACTCAACCGAATAGATGTATACGGAATATCATTAATCATTAGCGTCATCGTTGCGTCCGTATGAACGGTTTTGGGGATGCGTATGTGCAGGTCTAACAGACCATCTTTAACATTCATTTCTTTAGTTAAGGGTACGAAAAATGAAAAATTAAAATTTGGACCTTGAATAACGATATCTTGTGCGAAGCCAATCTTTTTAAGCGTCACTCTTCCCATTGTCTGTTTGTTATTTTCTGCAAATACGCTTGTAACAATAAAAAGAAGAGATAAACAAAAAACAATGCCGGACAAAACGCTCTTTTTCATTCTTCCACCTCGTTTTCCTTTCCTTCACAAAGTTTTATTGCTTCTTCCCATGAATAACATATTCGAATAATATCTTCTTCAATGAGGGGGCTTCCTATTTGTACTTCAATAAATTGTAAGTCTGTTTGTGCTTTAATTCCATGTCTCATGCCGACTGGAATTTCCACAACACTTCCGGCTCGTACTAAACTTCTTTGCTCATTTAAAATAAGCTCTCCTTCACCAGAAATGATTGTCCAGACTTCACTACGATTCTCGTGTTTTTGATAACTAATGTTCTTTCCAGTATCAAGATGGATACGTTTCGTTAAAACTTCTTGACCATCATCCATTTTTACGAAGTCTAACACTCGATACGTTCCCCATCTTCGTTCCTCATACATGGGACGTTGATCTAAGTTGGAGATTGCTTTTTTCAAAGATCGGCTTGCTTCTTTATTTGCCACTAAAATTCCTTGAGGACTTGCTGCGACGATACAATTTGAAATACCGAGAACAACCATGGGAATATTTAATTGATTAATAACGTGTGTATTGTGACATTCGAGACTTGTAATGCCATGTCCTATTTTCTTCTCTTTTATTTCTTCTGTCAACGTATCCCAAGTGCCTAGATCTTTCCAATAACCATTGTAAGGAAAAACGAAGACACTTGCTTCTTTTTCAACAACCTCATAATCAAAACTTATTTTTGGAAGTTGTTGATATCGCTGTAAAAACAAATCATAATTTGTTGGTATATTCATTTTCGTTAATAGCGAAATCATATATTTTAGTTCAAAAGCGAACACACCACAATTCCACAAAGCTCCCTGTTGAATGAGTTTGTTTGCGTATTGAGCTTCCGGTTTCTCCACGAATTTACAAACACTCGGGTAAGTTTCTTTATCGTTTTGATTTGGAACAATATACCCATACTGTTCAGAAGGATAGGTAGGGCGTACACCAATCAATCCTAGCGCTTTTTTCTGACGAACGGCTCGTTCTAAAGTTTTTAGCTGCTCGAAAAATCGATTTTCAACAAATAGATCAATAGGCAATACAACGATTACTTCATCTTCTCTTATTTGATTAACATGATATAAGTAAACGGAAGCTAAAGAAATAGCTGGAAAAGTATCCTGTTGGTACGGTTCTTCAATGACGTTAACACATTCATCGAGCTGGCGATGAATGATTTCTATTTGCGCTTTATTTGCGACAATGAAAGAATCTTGGGACAATCCAGCAAGTTTGATCTGCTTCCACGTTCTCTGCAGCATAGACTGAAACTGTCCACCTTCACCACTAATTACTTGCAAAAACTGTTTAGAATGCGCTTCGTTAGAAATGGGCCATAACCGCTTTCCAACTCCTCCCGAAAGAATGACAAGCTTCATATTTTTCTCCTTCCTATTAACTAAGGTACTGTCAAAAGTTTTAAAGACGCACCCCGATTTTTTGTTGATTTTACAGGTGTGTTGATTAACCAATAATATCCATAAAAAACATAGAAAAAAGCGCACCTTTCCTGTAGAATGTAAGTAACAACACAAACAAACCTAGGAGGTGCTCTCTATGCACAAGCATACCACACTCCCAAATTTGATGCAAGAAATTGTTTCTGATGAAGATCTCCAGTCGATTACCGAAGCCGTTGGCTACCATGACACTTCACGGACGTTTACGGTGCGCACGTTGGTTGATTTTTTTCTGCTGGCGGCACTTCACGAATGGAAAAGTTTCCGTCATGGTGCCGATGTGGCGAAAATGTACGGATTGCCGACGTTTCATTACTCGACGGTTTCTAAGAAAGCGAAAGAAGTTCCGTACGAGGTGATGAAGCGCTTATTTGCTTTGGTTGTTTCTAAGTGCAATCACCAAACCCGCCGTTCGCTTCGCTTTCCAAAAGCATTGCGTATAGTAGACTCCACGACCGTCACCGTGGGGAAAAACCGCCTGACATGGGCACCCTATCATGGGGAACGATCCGGAGTGAAAATGCACGTCGCGTATTCCCCTGAGCAACAAATGCCGAGCGACATCGTAGAAACCGTAGGGTTGCGCCACGATGGACCGGTGGGAGAGCGGCTCACAGACGTACAAACGGTTCTTGTCGAAGATCGAGCGTACTTTAAAATTGAACGCCTCGATCGGTTTGTCGAACAGAAGCAACCGTTTGTGATTCGGATGAAAGACAATGTCGAGATCCATCAAAAAAAGAGCCTAAAGCGCCTTTCTTCCTCCTCTTCTTCTATTGTGGCGGATTTTACTTGCCAGTTAGGAACGAAACAATGTCGTTCCAAAAAGCGCCATCGCGTCGTGATCTTTCAGGATGCGAACGGGCATGAAATTCGTGTGGTCACGAACGTCTTAGAGGCATCGGCGGAAAAGATTGCCGAGATGTATCAAGAACGTTGGACAGTGGAAGTGTTTTTCCGATGGATCAAGCAATATCTAAACGTTCCGACCTTATTTGGCACCAACGAGCATGCGGTATACAACCAACTTTTTGCGGCATTTATCGCTTATGTGTTACTGAGATGGCTATATCATCGAACGGAAAAACGGACAACCTCGTCCCTTACCTTTCTTTCGTTTGTCCGTCGTTTTTTTCTCTGGGCAACTTCCTCTCGAATGGAAATCCGAGATGGCAGCTGTCTTATTTGAGTATGCCCGAATATATGGGAGGAGTATGCCTAATTTTGGATAATCAACAGCCGTGACTCGTCAACGTTTTTCATATATTCATATACGTGCGGATGTTGAAAAAGCGCAAACATGTTCAATAGTTGGCGCTTTTCCATCGTCGTCACACGTTTTTGTTCATACATGTTTTCTAATTCGGGCAAAAAGGAGCGAAGCCCAAAATCTTCAATGTAAAAGAGGGCGTTCATTCGTCTGCCGAGTCGGCGATGATACAATTGCTTATGCAAATAGTCAGCAAAATACGTTTCAGCTAACGATGTCACGCGCGCCTTCACACCGTTGGCGAGCACGCGGATAAAATGGTCGAGCAATTCGATCATCGCGACATATTGCGCAGACGAAGATGGAGCGGGCACTTGTTCATCTCCGTACGCTACATAACGAAGTAATATTGGTTCGTACAATCGTTTGTACGTCTCTACTTCTTTTTTCCAACGCGCGTCTTTTCTTTTTTGCACAATTAAATAAAGGAAGATCGTTAGCAAAATGATCCATAATGTCACGACGATCAAACTAAATAACATAAGTGGATTCGACATCGTTAATTCATCCTTTTTAACATATGACGTATTCTTGCTTCAAGCTCAAGCAATTTAAACGGTTTCGTCATATAGTCATCCGCTCCTAGTTCGAGCGCGCGCGCAATGTCGCTTTCGCTTTTTCGCGCGGTTAACATAATAATTTTGTAGCGCGATGCATCTTTTTTGTTGCGCAATTGTTGGAGCACTTCTAGCCCGTCTAATTTCGGCATGACGCCATCTAAAATGACGAGACACGGCTCTTTTCCTTCATGCCAATCGGATGATATAAATTCCTCTCCATCTTTAAACGTACGCAACTCGAGCGCCACTCGTTCTTTAGCGAACATTTTTTGTACGACATCTGTTACAATGGCACGCACGATCGCATCATCATCGACAATTGCCACTTTTACCGTGCGACGATACGACGTTTCTTGTTGTTTCGCTAAAACGACGCAGTTTCTTCCTGTATTTTTCGCCTCGTACAACGCAGAGTCTGCCAATTCGATCCAATATCCGATCGGTTTAGACGGGTCGTTCACTTCAGCAATGCCGGTCGAAAACGTGCAAAAAAACGTCGTTTCACCGCTTTGAAACGGAATGCGTTCAAACTGTTCGCGCAGACGATCAAACACAAGAAACGCCTCTGTCGCTTCCGTCGCCGGCAATAACACGACAAATTCTTCCCCGCCGAAACGAATGACAATGTCACGCGCGCGAACGTTCGTTTTTAAAAATTGCGCAAATTGCTTTAAAACGACGTCGCCAATTAAATGCCCATATTGGTCGTTTACTCGTTTAAAATGATCAATATCGAGCACCGCTAAACAAAATGGTTCATGCGTACGATGCCAGTCGCTTTTTAACTGTTCATACGCTTGTTTTAAATATTTTCGATTATAGACGTGCGTCAATTCATCTAATAAAAGCAGTTCATCAATGAGCTTTTTCCGTTCGAGCTGGCGGCGAATGCGCACGATAAATTCGTCGATCGCAAACGGCTTTGGAATAAAATCGTCCGCGCCCATTTGATAACTTTTCATGCGCGTCTCTTTTCGGTCGTCAATGCTCACCATAATCATCGGCACGAATTGTTGTTTTAGTTTTTCTTTTAAAAACGCTAATACTTCAAAGCCGGTTTTCGTTTGCATATGAATGCCGATGACGACGCAATCCGGGTGGACGTCATAAAAAGAAGCGACCGCTTTGATCGGATCAGCGATGGCGACGACATACCATCCGCTTTGTTCGAGCTGTTCTTTGACGTACATTAAAAACGACGGGTCATCATCAATGAGTAAAACGGTCGGTTCGTCCCCTTTTTTCGCCCCTTGTTCATTTGATGCCACGTCTCCAATTTGATGTTCGTAACAAAGTTGAAAAAGCGGAGCGAGCCGCTCTTTCACTTCTTTTGCTTTCCATTTTTTTTGTTCATCTTCACCCCATTGTTCCATCAGCTTTCGGGCATAGTTGCCGATATCGTCCATGCCGATCATCGCCGCTGTACCGGCAATGGAATGAAGAAGACGATAGACGTCTTGATGGGCGATTTCTTCAACCGTTTCCCATTCTTCTAACCGTTTGCGAATATTTTTCAAAAAGTGTTGTCGATATTTGTCGTAACGACCCATAACAATCCCCTACTGTTTTATAAAATGTATTGATCGATCACTTGAACGAGTTCAGCAATTTCTGGTTTACTCACTTGCGCTGTCGCACCGACACGCTCTCCTTTATGACGAAGGTCATCTGTAATGAGCGAAGAGAAAATGACGACAGGTAAATGTTTTAGTTTGTCATGTTCGCGAATGCGTTTCGTTAAATGATGACCGTCCATTTGCGGCATTTCAATATCGGTAATAACGAGCTGCACTTCGCTTTCAACTGGCTTTCCTTTTTCAACGATCGATTGTAAATAGTTTAACGCATCTTCCCCATTTTCAAAAAACTCAACGTACACATAGCCCGCTTCAGCAAGCGTATCGTGAAGCAGTTTGCGCAAAAGCGGAGAATCTTCAGCGACGATTAACTTTTTATTCGAGCGGTCGCGTTGACCTAGTTTTTTCACGCGGTCGACGTGAATGCCTGATTGCGGATTAATGTCGACAAAGATTTTTTCAAAGTCGAGCAGTAAAATCATATTTCCGTTTAATTTCACTACACCGATAATTTGGCCTTCCAATCCTTGATACATTTGCGACGGTTTTTCGATTTGCTTCCATGATATGCGGTGAATTTGTGTAACGTTATGGACGTGAAACACAACTTTTTGTTGATTAAACTCCGCGACAATATATTTATCTTGCGCTGGATTGTTCGATGGCCCAAAGCCGAGCGCTTTTGCTAAATCGATGAGCGGAAGCACCTCGCCGCGCAATTCAATAATGCCTTCAATATACGGATGAGCATGCGGCACTTTTGTCGGTGCGATCGGCTGAATAATTTCTTTCACTTTAATGACGTTAATGGCAAATCGATTGTCGCCAATTAAAAATTCGACAATTTCTAGTTCATTCGTCCCGCTTTCTAATAAAATTCCTTTTTTATTTTCCATAAAGCATCCTCCGTTACGACATCGTTTGCCGTTATTTTATCATATTTCGCGTACGCAACGACAAACATTTTAGTATAGGTATTCACTTATTTTTCGATTGGCGACGTTTGTGTCGATGGCGCAACGGTCAGCATCGCGCCCGTATTGCCACATCCAAACGTTTGCGCGACAGTTCGGGACGTTTGGACGAAACGTTGGCGCTTTTGTTGCTGAATCAACACCCCACATGCATCATTCCTCTTTTTTTACACTTCCTTCCATAATGTATGCGAAAATGTATGTGAATGATACATATCTAAATAAAATTGTGAACCTATATAAATATTACTTTATTCCTAGGTAAAAACCACTATAATAAAAATATTATAGAGACAGTGGGGGATTTTCCATGAAAAGAGAGAGACAAAAAAAGCAAACGAGAATATTACTGCAACAAACAGCACTTCGATTGTTTCAAAAACAAGGATATGACGAAACGACCGTCTTGCAAATTACAAATGAAGCGGGCGTCGCAAAAGGAACGTTTTTTAATTATTTTCGAACGAAAGAAGAAGTGTTACAAAGCGTATTTTTTTCACGTATAGAGAGCATATGTCAAAAAACGATGAACAGCAACAACGATTGGCACAAAAAAATCGATTCCATATTTGATGAGTTAGCGACGATGCACGAACAGCTCGGACGGGAAGTAGCAAAAGCGGTGCTCCACATTCATACCCGAAAAATGAAAGAGGCGGGTTGGCTCGCTCCATTGCATGACGTATTGACGCGCTTATTCGAGGAAGGAAAACGGTGCGGGCATGTGCGGACGAAACAATCCGCTTCGACGCTTGCGCATATCGCGATGCAATTGTACGTCGGTGCGCTACATTTATGGATGTTTTCATATGTGACCGATCCGCTCGCTACGTTTATGACGAATGCGTGGAACATGTTTGTCCATTACATAGAAAAAGAAGGGGACTAATCCCCTTCGTAACATAAGAAGAAGGACGACTACACTCGTTTTTATTTTCAGAAAAAATAAACATATTGACAGCTTTATGAACATGATAGACGTGGACAAATATGGCGCGTTACAATGATTGTGAAAAAAAACACGAAAAGAGAAGGTGTCAACATGAAAGGGTTAGCCATTCTTTTTGAAGAAAATCATACGGTCACGATTTTAGAAGATGTAGAAAAAGAACAACTTGAAGAAGTGGTAGACGAAGAAACAGAAGCAGTTCTTTGGCACGGTGAAGAAATCGACTGGGACTACGGTTATTAATACAAGAAAAGCGAAAAGCGCCTGCCTATCGTTTAAAAAGCTGGCATTCGTCAGCTTTTATTTTTTTGCCTTTATTTTTCGGAATTTTATTTACAATTTACAAAAAACTCTTTATAATGTAGAAAAGGGAGGAGATTATTCTTCTCGCTAAGGGGGAATGAAACATGTATGAAAAATACAATGACATGGCACTCATATCTCAACCGTATGATCTCACAGATTACAAACAAGCGGCACAGTTTGTGATCGAACAGGCGTTGTTTCGATTTGAAAGAGATCGATTGATGCGCGACATCGATCAGTCGCTTGAGCAGCGGGATGAAGCGTTGTTTCTTACCCTCTCAGCCCAATACAATGAGCTTCTTCAACGCTATCGTCACTTGGAGAGTTTGGCATGATCGACTGTGAAACGACAGAACAGCACATAAGGTGAACGTTTTCAGCAAAACACATTGCGAAACGTTCACCTTTTATTGTTTAATAAAGAAAAAACGAAGAGGTGAACGATCAAGATGCTTCCAATGAATGAACGTGTACGCCATATTCAACTATCTGGCATTCGGCAATTTTTTAATCTCGTTGCGAACGAGAAAGATATGATTTCATTAACGATCGGTCAGCCCGACTTTCCGACCCCTGATCATATTAAAGAAGCGACGAAGCGCGCGCTCGATGAACACTTTACATCTTACACGCATAACGCCGGATATTTACCGTTGCGTGAAGCTGCTTGTCGCTTTGTGAAAACGAAATATGGACTGCGCTATACGACCGATGAAGTGATCGTCACCGTCGGGGCAAGCCAAGCGCTTGATATTGCCTTTCGCACCATTTTAACAGAAGGATCAGAAGTCATTCTCCCGGCTCCTGTTTATCCGGGATATGAGCCGATTATTCGTTTATGCGGGGCAACACCTGTACATGTCGATACGAGAAAAACTGGCTTTAAACTGTTAGCCGAGCACATCGAACCGTTCATCAATGAACGGACGCGGTGCATCGTATTGCCGTATCCGTCCAATCCGACAGGAATGACGTTAACGAGCGATGAACTGAAACAAATCGCTGCACTTGTAAAAGGCAAACCGATTTGGGTCATTTCCGATGAAATTTATAGCGAACTTGTGTTTACAGGGAAACACGAGTCGATTGCGACATGGCTTCCTGATCAGACGATCGTCATTAACGGCGTCAGCAAATCGCATGCGATGACCGGATTTCGCATCGGGTTTTTATTTGCGCGACAATGGATCGTGGAACATATGTTGAAAGTGCACCAATATAACGTGTCATGCGCCACATCCATTGCGCAAAAAGCAGCGTTAGAAGCGTTAACGGTCGGAATAAACGATGCGAACGATATGAAAAAGCAATACGCGGAACGAATGACATATGTATATGATCGCCTTCGTGCCATGGACTTTGACGTCCAAAAACCGAACGGAGCGTTTTACATTTTTCCTTCCATTGCACAGTTTCATCAATCATCTTTTGACTTTGCATTACAGCTAGCGAAAGAAGCGAAAGTCGCGGTCGTGCCTGGAAGTGCGTTTTCGACATATGGCGAAGGATACGTTCGCATCTCATACGCTTGTTCAATGGAAGAGCTAGAAAAAGGGTTGGATCGCATGGAATCGTACATAAAAAAAGGTGCTCGTTAACAGCACCTTTTTACCATTCTTTATACCATTTGTATAACACTTGTGTGCCGCTAAGCTCCTCGCCGCGCGCCGCAAGCGCTTCATACAGTTGTTTCGCAAGCTTTAAGCCCGGAAGCGACAACCCGAGCGCTTCTGCTTCCGCAAGGGCAATGCCCATATCTTTAATAAAATGTTTCACGTAAAAGCCGGGGGCAAAATCGCCAGCGAGCATGCGCGGAGCAAGATGAGACAGCGACCAGCTCGATGCGGCACCTTGCGAAATGCTTTGCAGTACGCGTTCTGGATCTAATCCTGCTTTTTCAGCATAAACGAGCGCTTCACATACGCCGATCATATTCGTCGCGATCGCAATTTGATTGCACATTTTCGTATGTTGCCCTGCCCCTGCTTTCCCTTGCCAAACGATATTTTTTCCTACGTGCGAAAATAACGGCATACACGCAGAAAAAGCTTCCATATCCCCACCGACCATAATTGATAGCGTGCCATTGCGCGCGCCGATATCGCCGCCTGACACAGGCGCATCGAGCGCATATATGCCTTTTTCTTTTGCCGCTTCGTAAATGCGAATCGCAAGCGAAGGTTTTGACGTCGTAAAATCAATGACGTACGCTCCGCGCTTCGCATGTTTTAAAATGCCGTCATCGCCAAAGTATACGTGTTCCACATCTTGCGGTTCACCGACCATCGTCATAACGACATCCGCCGCTTCGGCAACGTCTTTTACCGTTTCTTTCCACACGGCACCTTCTGCTAGTAAATCTTCTGCTTTTTCTTTTGTGCGCGTATATACGACGAGCGAATAGCCTGCCCGAAGCAAGTTTCTTGCCATGCTTTTCCCCATCACGCCAAGTCCGATAAACCCGATCGTTTGCATCGTTCTCTCCTCATTCTAAATCGCTTTGACCATGCCGCCATCGACTAAAAGCGATTGTCCGGTCATGTACGTATTTTCATCTGATAATAAAAAGGCGACGACGTTCGCAAATTCTTCTGGCGTGCCGTAACGTCCGAGTGGAATGGTCGCTTTCACGCGCGCTTCCATTTCTTCTTTGCTAATGCCGAGTTTTTTTGCATGTTGTTCATCTAAATAGGCGACGCGTTCCGTTGCGATGCGTCCAGGAGCAACTGTATTGATTAAAATGCCGTACGGGGCAAGCTCTTGCGCGAGCGTTTTTGTCAATCCGACAATGCCAAGCCGAAACGTATTCGATAAAAGCAACCCTGGAATCGGCTCTTTAATGGACGATGAAGCAATGTTAATAATTTTTCCTTTCGTCTTTTTTAAATGCGGCAACGCAGCGCGAATGAGCCGGACATAGCTGAGTAAATTCAACTCAAACGCGTGTTGCCAATCCGCATCTGTTAAAGTCGCGAGCGTTCCCGTCGGGGGACCGCCGGCGTTATTCACTAATAGATGAATGTCGCCAAATGTTTCTACTGTTTTTTCGACTAATTGCTCGATCATTGCGTTGTCCGTCACGTCTGTTACCGTATATGCTGCTTTTCCTTTTCCGAGCGCATTGAGCTGTTCGGTAACATCGTGTAGCTTTCGTTCGTCACGGCTAGCAAGCATGACGTTTACACCTTGCGAAACAAGTTTTGTCGCAATCGCTTTCCCAAGCCCTTGGCTTGATGCAGCAACAATCGCTGTTTTCATTTCATCGCCTCCCTTCGATGTGTACATTCGCTAACGACGACGCGATTCCTTCCTGTTCGTTTGCTTTTTAAACTAGTTAATTTCATCGTTAATGACCGAAACAAAGCGGTTCCCCTTCAGCTATGTCGATTGTTGTTGAAAAATTAACAAAGTCGCAGTTTCATCGTCTTTGGCGAGGAGACCCCCACTTCAACGACCAAAGGGAGTAAGTGGGGGAGGAATCGCTTTTTTGTTATAAAAGGTTTACGATATGGTTCTGTTTTTTCATCCAATCGTAAAAATATATTAAAAATTTTGATAAAATATATTTGAGATCCCACTTCTTTCGTGATTATCTTTACATCTTATTGCATGGTTCTCTTATGAACATGTATAGTAAAAGAGAAAGCGAGGTGGACAACGATCATGATGGCGAATCGAGTGGAAAGACATATGATTTTCGCCACTCATCCGTATTATCCGATGATCGATGAGTATTGTTTTCGGTCAAAAAATTTGTACAACTTCGCCAACTATCAAGTGAGGCAAACGTTTTTCCAACACGGCACGTATCTTTCTTACAACAAGCTAGACAAGCTGCTGAAAACAGAAGGGATGGATACAGACTATCGAGCGATGCCAATGGCTCAATGTGCTCAACAAACGTTAAGAATGTTGCATCAAAATTGGCAATCATTTTTTAAGTCGATGAAAGATTGGGCAAAAAACAAAGACAAATATACAGGCAGACCGAAACCGCCCAAATATCTCAAAAAAGACGGACGATATGTACTTGTGCTAACGAATCAATCATGCAAAGTCGTCGATGAACAAATCACGTTTCCTGCCTGTTTTCAAGGGTTTCGGTTAAAGACAAACATGAAAGGGAAGCTACAACAAGTCCGATTCGTTCCGAAACACCGCCATATCATCGTCGAAGTCGTTTACAAAATCCCTATTCCAACACAAAAACAAGATAACAACAGATATATCAGTATTGATTTGGGATTAGATAACT
>NZ_FOJQ01000027.1 GCF_900111795.1 Anoxybacillus pushchinoensis
TAATAGTTTATACGTACAGCTGTTTACATGCTGTTGACGAAAATGAAAAATGTTGGTGAATCTTATGTCTCTTTCCCTCATCGAAAAGAAAAGACGACAATTAATTGAATTGGCGCAAATGTACGGTTTTTCTGCGAAAGAAACGATCCAATGCAGTCAAGAGCTCGATGAATTGTTAAATAAACATTTGAAAGAAGCCGTGCTTTTCCATAGCGAAAAAGAGGACAAGCCTTGTGCGACATGATCCGTTCATGTCGTTTTCTTTTTTCCATACGTCATCCATCGCCAAATGCGCTCCAACGGTCCGATCGTATGTTTTTTAAACCACCAATGGCTCCAACACATTTGAACGACATACACGGCGACAGCAACAGCAAGTGCTTGTTTCGGCGTTACTTTTCCATATAAGCCGAAGCCGTAAGAATAAAAAATAAACGTACAAATAAGCGATTGAGTGAGATAGTTCGTAAGCGCCATTTTACCAACAGGGGCAAAAAAATGAACGATATTCGCTGCTACAAACGAAAACGCAGTCAAATAAAACAAAGCAAGCGCAGGACCTCCAATCATATCTTGAGCATACTCAGTTGCAATATTTTTTTGTACATACGGCAATGATTTAAAAACGATGCCAACGAGCAATGAGCCGATGCACCACTTTTGTATCGTTGCACGATGCGTTTTTATGTCATAAAACCATTTTTCTTTCGCGATATACGCTCCGAACAAAAAAAACGGCAAAATCGTTAAAATAAAAATAAATGCTTGTGTAAAAGAATTGACGTATAGCCAATCAGCTACCCGTTGCATAAAAACTTGTTCCCACGTGCCTTGTTGATAATTGGCGATCGCCTGCTTTGCGAGCGCCGGCTCTGAAAAATCGACATCGCCGCTTACTTTCCACATGAGCCACATAAGAACGGTTGACCCGCCTGCCCATCCGATCCAAAGGGAAAGCGCCCAACGACGCAACGTTTTTGCGCTCGCTCGCACAAATAAAAAAAGGAAAAAGCCAACGACCGCATAGCCAATTAAAATATCGCCATGCCAAATGAAAAATGCATGTACACATCCAAAAAGCAACAATGCAAGTAGCCGCCGCAAAAAAATCAATCGGAACTGCTCCCCACCTTTGTCAAGCATCATAAACGCTCCCCAGCCAAACAGCATCGAAAAAAGCGGAT
This sequence comes from Anoxybacillus pushchinoensis, assembly GCF_900111795.1. Taxonomy (GTDB): domain Bacteria; phylum Bacillota; class Bacilli; order Bacillales; family Anoxybacillaceae; genus Anoxybacillus; species Anoxybacillus pushchinoensis. The sequence continues at coordinate 1,185 of NZ_FOJQ01000027.1, forward strand.
AAAAACTTGCTTGAGCAAACAAATCAACGCATGCAAGCAACAAGCGATCAAGCGTATCTTTCGCAAACATCGACGCGTCGACATACATCGTCGGAAGCGAAAAATCAAGAATGTTCACAAGCAAAATGCCAAACAACGCAAAACCGCGCACCGCATCAATCGTCGAAATACGCATAATCTCCCTCCTTTTCCATTTCAGCGTAAAAGAAAAAAAGCCGACTGTCAATTGACAGCAGCTCTTTCCTATTAATTGACGTATCGTCCCGTCTTGCCAAGCGATTGCCAATATTCGTTACGTAAATGTACTTTTTGGATTTTTCCTGATGCCGTTTTTGGCAACTCTTGAACGAATGTTACACCTGTAATTGCTTTAAAATGGGCAAGCTTTTCGCGCGAGAAAGCGATGAGTTCTTGTTCCGTCACCTCTTTTCCCGGTCTGACGACAACGAAGGCATGCGGTGTTTCGCCCCACTTTTCATGCGGAACTGCGATTACTGCTGCCTCTAACACAGCAGGATGCTCGTACAACACTCCTTCAACTTCAATGGATGAAATATTTTCCCCACCGCTAATAATAATATCTTTTTTTCGATCAACGATATCGATATTTCCATATGCGTCGACCGTCGCCATATCGCCCGTATGCAACCATCCATTGCGAATCGTTTCCATCGTCGCCTCATGATTTTTCCAATATCCTGCCATCACGCCGTTGCTGCGCACAATTACTTCCCCAATCGTTTTGCCATCGCGCGGTACTTCTTCTCCATGCTCATTGACGACTTTCACTTCACAACCGATCATCGCATATCCTGCTTTTGCTTTCATGCGATATTGATCGCTAAGCGGCAAATGTTGCAAATGAGAACGAACGGTAGAAACGGTACTTAGCGGTGACGATTCTGTCATCCCGTACACTTGAATAAACTCCCAGCCTAACTCTTTTTCTACACGCGTCACAAATGCTGGTGGCGGCGCAGAGCCTGCGATAACGACACGTACATTATGTTCAATCGTCGGCACGTGCTGCTCATAATATTGCAATAATGAGTTGAGCACAGTTGGCGCCATATGCATAACGGTCACTTTGTATTGATTCACATACTGAAAAATGACTTCAGGAAGCGCTTTACGCAAACAAATGTGCGTCGCCCCATTCGCTGTATAATAAAATGGCGCCCCCCAACCGTTTACGTGAAACATCGGCAAAATGTGCAAATACACATCGCGGTCCGATACGCGCAAATGATGCATCGTGCTTAACGCATGCAAATAGTTGTTGCGATGTGTCAGCATGACTCCTTTTGGATTTCCTGTCGTTCCGCTCGTATATAACAAACTACATACGTCGTTTTCATCGATGTCTGAACGTTCAAACGGTGACGACGAATATTGCGCAAGCCATGCATCGTAAGCGGTTTCATAAATGTCGTCCGTTTTGCCGTGCACGATGATATGCTCAATCGTTTGCAATTGCTCTTTTACTGGCGCGATTAAGTGGTACAGCTCATAATCAACAAACAATACTTTACTCTCGCTATGATTTAAAATAAATACGTAATCATCTGGCTTTAGGCGAATGTTCAGCGGTACCATCACAGCCCCTGTTTGAAACACACCATAAAATCCTTCAAGCATTTCTAATGTGTTTGGTGCTAAATATGCGACACGGTCGCCCTTTTTTATTCCTAAATCGCTCAACCCGTGCGATAATTGATTCACGCGCTCGCTTAGTTCGCGATATGTAAACGATCTCCCTTCGCTAATGACGCCAATTTTTTCTCCGTAAAGTGAGACGGCGCGATCTAAAAAATGAGTTAATAACAACGGTACGTTCATCCCCATTCCCCCTTATTATATCTAAAAATTATTATTTTTCAGAAATATTATAACACATCTTTCTTTTTGTGGAGCACATTTCTTTTTCTCTCTTCATATGATTTAAACAAGGAAAAGAATGAAGGAAAGGACGATGAGTATGCCTTCGTATATCGCAGGACCAATTAAAATTACAAACGTCAGCAGCGACGGGACAGTGAATTTCGGTGATACGTTGCAAATTGCTCCAAAGAGCGCATCGAAGTCTTTTTCGGGCGCTGGCGGTGGAAATACAGGGGACTTTTTACAAACAAACACATTTGTTAGCTTCACGAACAGCATCGACCCAGATGTATCTGACAGCAACGTAAAAAGCAAGGGATAGCCGATGCCCGCAATCGTTGGAGCGGTTCAAATTAACAGCATCGGAAGCGGCGGTGTTTTTCATATCGGCGATGTATTTGCGATTTCCCCGTCTAGCGTTGCGAAAACATTTGCTGGAGCTGGCTCGTTCAATACTGGAGATGGTTTGCGCATTTATAACCAATATAGCCATACAAATACAAATGACCGTGATATTTCGGACGGAAATATTATCGGAAACGCCTAGCGAGGTGAAACGATGAATTTTTACATTCAACAGACGATTTCCATTCACCAATTAAAAATCGGCTCACTGACGAACTCGTCTGTCCTGCAAATCGGAACGACTGGAAAAGTACAACCGCTCGCCACGTTGAGCAACACCGGACAATTTACACAACCAGCCCCTGAAGCAAAAATAAACATTCAAGGGGGAGAAGGGCCATTTGTTCCCCTTCAATCTCCTGTATAAAACAGTGCTACTTCTTTTTGCCCGACCATACATTAATAAATAACAAGGCGGGCAAAGAAGGGGGCGAAACATATGTGGCAAGACTACTTTAAACAGCTAGAAGCGTACTTAAAATGGCAGCAACAAAAAATGCAATCGCTCGAAAAAGCGGTACATCATTTACAACAACAATATGATGAATTAAAAAAAAAGCCGCGCACAACAATAGAAAAAATCGAATATCATTTTGACCAACTAAAAGTGGAAACGTTAGAGGGAACGTTAAATATCGGGCTAAATCCTGCGACATTCAATGAAGATACAATTGAAGATTTTGGCGTTCCAAAAAGTACAACGATCATTCCGCAACTGACACCCATTTTCCGCAACATTCAGGCAGCTGTTCATGCTTATTTACAAGAAGAAGGCGAAAATATTATCGCCCGTATGGAACAAACGTATAACCGTTCGCTCGATCCAACATACCGCCAATTTATTTTGCAAGACATTGAACGTCAAATCGATGATCGCATTCATTTTTATTTACAACAATATAACGAACAAGAGCGAAGCGAAGAACAATTCATCGCTTACTTAAAGCGCGACATTGAATATTCGATTGAAACATTTTTAAAACATTTACCACGGGAGGAGACGAACGAATGAATATGACAGTTGTCAATCATCACCTTTCTGTCGGCCATATTGCGATCGGGGGAGTGGCGAGCGCCTCGCTCGTACTCATTGGCGATAGTGAAGCCATTCAATTAGCTTCTGCGTTTGACACACCGCCAGAATCGTTAATTATCGGACCGTTTCCGCAAAAACAAAACGATAAAAAAAATGAGGAAAAGCGATGAGTCGCCTTTCCATCATCCACTTGTTGAGAGCAAACGCCGTCTCATTCAGCTCGGTCGTGCAAATTGGAGACAGCCAAGAAATTCATCTTTCAGCGAGAGCGCTTGCGGTTCAACGGCAATTTGAATATGTCGACAGCAGCGAATTCCCGCTCATCTTTCCAATATACACAAAACAAATTCCGCTCCCACCTGTCGATCAAGAGCCTTTGTATCGTCGTACATTGCACGATTGCCCCGTCATCGCCGTCCATTCTATCCGCATCATCGGGGTATCTTCCACTTCTGTCGTGCACATCGGCTCAACAAGAAAAGTGGAAGGAGATTCACGAGTGAAACATATTCGCCAACTTTCAGAAAGGAGGGGATGAGATGCCAGCGCTCGTCGGTCCAATTAAAATTAACCTCGTCGCCAGCGGCGCAGTTATGCAAGTGGGCGATACGCTGTACGTTTCACCGAAAGTTTCATCTAAAACGTTCAGCGGATCCGGAGCATTTAATACTGGAAACTTTATTATCACCAACAACGGCATTAGCTTAACAAATACGCTCGATTGCGATGCGTTCGATCAAAACATTGTCGGCAACGCTTAACGCTTTCGACGCTTCGCCTTTTTTATTTTTGGAAGCCGTCCAGCCGGCTGCTTTCGAATCCACCGTATAAACGATGCGATTTGTTCATCATGTTGCATCCGTTCCATTGTGTATAGTCGACTGGCTAGCTCCTCGTTCGTATATATCGCGTGAATTTGTTTATGGCACGGGATGCATAACTTTGCCGTTTTCGTGCCACCATACTCTCTCGGTATGAGATGATGAACGGTTAACACGACGTCATCTCTTTCGCAAAGCTCGCACATTCCTTTCATTTCCTTCTCCTTTACATGAGTTCAAGCTGAACGGTCGTCCCTCTTCCAGACGGTTCTGCCGGTTTTACAATTAAACGTTTCGGCATGCGCGCATGCAATTCTTGTACGTGGCTAATGACGCCAATGGCCATATTTTCTGCCCGTAAACGTTCGAGCGCCGTCATAACGACATCTAACAACTCTTGGTCAAGCGTACCAAACCCTTCATCTAAGAAGAAAAATTGAAGCGGATATTCTCCACGCAATTGAATTTGCGCCGATAGCGCTAACGCCAACGATAATGACGTTAAAAACGTCTCCCCTCCAGATAACGTCGTAACAGGACGACGTACACCACCGTTTGCATCGTCACGAATGACAAAACCGCCTTCCGAATCTAATTCAATGGCATAGCGCTGTCTCGTCAGCTCCCCAAGCCGCTCCGACGCATAGCGCGTCACATGAGCAAGCTGCTCTTCTGCGATAAATTCGACAAAGCTATTGCCGCGCAACACTCTTTGTAGCTCTTCATATTGATTGACGAGCTTCTCCACTTGCATGCGCTCTCGCTGCAATTGTTCAAAGCGGACATGCTTCGCTTCTAAATCAGCGACAATCGTTTCGAGCGAACCGAGCTGACGCATATGTTCATCTACTTGTCGCTTCATCTCTTCGTACTGACGCATCGTTTCTTCCCATTGCTGCTCGGTCATCGTGACGCCAGCGAGCGCTTCGTTTAATCGTTGCCATTCGTTGTTTAACTTCGTCACGACATCTTTATATTGTTGTATTTGGTGAGCCATTTGTTGTTTCGTTTGTTCTTCTAAACGGGAAGCGAGCACTTCGTCAATCGATTTCCATGGGCTTGCTTGCAATTGTTCAGCGAACGTGCGCGCAGCTTCTTGTCTCCGCTTCTCTCCTTCTTGCAAAGCGACCGTTGCCGCTTGTTTTTCTGCCTGTAACGTTTGCAGTTGTTGTTGCAATGACGTCCAGCGAGCGTACGCCTCTTCTTCTTCTTGTTTTAGCTGTCGAATGGCCTGTTCGATATGAATGAGCTGTTGTTGTACGTCCGCTTCATTCATTCCTTCCGGAAGCATTTGCTTATATTGTTCGTATTGTTGTTGTTGCATATTCCACTCCGTCATTCGTTCCGCCTTCTGCTTCACAATCGTTTGATGCGCCTCTTTCCATCGCTCGAGTTCAGCTCGTTTGTCGTCTAACACCGTAACGCTTTTTTCAATGCGCTGCTGTAAATGTTGCGCCTCGCGCTCGCGCTCACGAAGCTCGTGAAGCATCGCATCTACTTGTTCAAACGACACGTCTGGATATGTTTCGTGCCATATCTTTTTTTCTTCTTCTAGGCGCGTTTGTCGCTCTGTATACTTGTCCGTCTGTTCAACGATTTGTTGCCGAATCATTTCGATTTGATACGCGTATTGCTGTTCTTTTTTCTTTTGTTCGTTCCATTGCTCGATGTAGCGATACATACGCTCGCGGCAAGCTATATAATCTTGTTGTAACGCTTTTGCTTCTACCTCAATATCTTTCAAAGAAGAAAGCGGTGTTTCTTCAACTTCTCGCTTCACCTTTTCGATATCGGCGCGCGGCGGCAACGGCTGACGCGCCATCAGTTCAGCAAGTTGCTCGACTTGCATTTTGACTTGCTGTATAGCAATAACGAGCTGTTCTCCCGTTTGAATCGAACGTTCAATTTGCTCAAGCGCTTCTTCATCAGGCGCCACATGTTTGCGCTTCGCCCGCTTCGGATGATGAATCGAGCCGCAAACAGGGCAAGGGTGTCCATCTTGCAAACGTTCCGCTAACGTCGCAGCAAGATCATATAAACGTGCCGCTTCGCTTTCCTTTTTTTCTTCCTTCCATTTGTAGACGAGCGCGATCGCTTCCTTTTCTCGTTCACATACGCGATCATATAGCGATTCGACATGGCGGAAGTGAGTTGTCAAATGAGCTTCGTGCTGTTGTGTGCGCTTCTTTTCTTCGTCATATGCTCGCTTGAGCGCTTCGTATGTTTTCTGCTTCTCGTCTATTTCCTTTTTCATTTCTTCAAGCGCTTGCCGTTGCAATTGTATATGCTTTTTTGTTTCGCACGCCCGTTCGAGCTTTTCTTTTACATGTACGTCTACTTTTTTTTCTTCCAGCTGCTGTTTTAACTCCGCTTGTTTTGCGCCCCACGTCGTATACTCTTTCATGCATGTTTCAACCATTTCACGCGCTTGCTGTTCTCGTTGCTCCATTTCTAGCAAACTAGCGCGCCGGTTCGCCTGTTCTTGTTCGAGCGTCCGCATGCGCGCAAATGTTTGTAGCGCTTGCTTGAGCTGCTCTTGCTTTTGTAGCCACTTCGGCTCATCTTCATTTTTTTTCGCGCGCAATTGTTCATACTGTTTACTTGCTCGTTCATACATCGCACTCACGTTTTGCAGTTGAACAGCAAGTTCATGTTCTTTTTCCTTCCAAAAATGAACTTCCTTTTCGCTTCGTTGAACTTGTTCAATGTACGGCATAAGCCGCTCTGCTTCTTTGCTTCGTTCGTACATTTGTTCTAGCTGTTTTATCTTTTCTTCTTGTTCGCGCCACTTCAATAGCTGCTGTTCAACGTTTTCTTTCTCCCGCTGCCATTGCCATTGTTGCTTTTCTTTTTCGTATCGTTCATGCATGTCGCGCCATGCTCGCTGCGCCTGCTCAAGTGCCGCTTTTCGTTCTGCTAACGCCTGTTTTTGCTTTTCTACTTGCTCTTTTGACGCATCGCCAAGCCCTGCCTGTTCCCCTTTAATCGCTTCGAGTTTTGCTGACGCCTCGGCTAATTTATTTTTTAATTTTTTATTTAATTCATCGCCATACCGTTCGAGATGAAACAACCGCTGCAACATTTGGCGGCGCTCTGACCCTTTAAGCGATAAAAATTCCGCAAATTTTCCTTGTGGTAACACAACGGCTCGTGTAAAGTCTTTCATTTCTAAACCGAGCAATTGTTTTACTTGCTCATCGACAAGCCGTGTTTTATCTGCAATGACGACTCGTTCCGCTCCTTCTTCAATTAGGCGGCTGACGACGGAACGAATACGCAACGCATCCGCACGCTTAAACGAGCGCTCAACGGTATATCGTTTAGCCCCACTTGCATTTTGCAATTCAAACGTAAACGAAACGAATAACTCATTTTCGGCATGATTCATAATTCCGTTCGTTTGATTGGACGCACGCTCTACATTTCCGTATAAAGCGAGCGTCATCGCATCTAAAATCGATGACTTCCCGCTTCCTGTCGGTCCGAAAATACCAAATAATCCGCCTTCGCATAGTTTTTCAAAGTCAATCGTTTCTTTTTGACGGAAACTATGCAACCCTGCAATCGTTAAACGAATCGGCTTCATTGTTCGTCCTCCTCGGCAACGAGCTGTAAAAATAGTTGAACGGTCTCTTCGGACGGTTTCCCTCCACCTGTTTGTCGTTCATAAAAACGCGTAAATAACGTTTCAATTGGCACATCGGTATGCACTTCACGAGTAACTTCTTCTTTCTTTAAGTAGTTCGGGCGAATATGAACAAATCCATCATACAATTTGCGTAGTCGATGTGTTTCTTCTAACGTTAACGATTGCTCGACATCAATTTCTAAATCAATCCACGCGCCGCGATCGCGCCCTTCCTCAATCCAACGATACACTTGCGCAAGCCCTTCTGTCGCTTTCCATCTGACAAGCGGACGTCCTTTTGACAATAAATATTCTGAAATGATCGGTGTGCAACGTGGCTGTACATCAATGATCGTGACAGACTTGCTGTATCCTGCTTCGGAAAAACTGTAAGCAAGCGGTGAACCGGAATAGCGCGCCGGCATGACCGCATGTTTTACATCTTGCGGACGATGCAAATGACCGAGCGCGACATATTGCGCCTGCGCAGGAAAGCTTGCCGGCGACACCGTATACGCCCCACCGAGCTCAATCGGACGCTCGGAGTCGCACGTTGCCCCGCCTGCAACATATAAATGGCTCATCGCAATATTCACCGCATCCTCTCGAAACGATTCGTTCATTTTCGCAAAAATGGCTCGAATGCGTTCATCATATCGTGCGCGCAACAACGCCTCGTCGCACTCCTCCGCCAACAATTCATTCAGTCGCGCCTCTGACGGATAGGGAAGCGCTCCGACCATTAACGTCTCATCGCTTGTTGGAACGTAAATTTGTTGCACACGATCGGTCGGAAAACCTAGCAACGTAATAGCGTGCATATTTGCAATCGGAGCGGCAGCGCTCAAACGCCCCGGATGATCGTGATTTCCTGCAATGACGACAACGTGGCGCTTACCGTAATCGCTTAACCGCGAAAGCGCTTCGTAAAAAAGCTTTTCCGAATCAGCAGGCGGATTGACTGTATCGAACGCATCGCCTGCAAGCAATACGACATCAATGTTTTCTTTTTGTACGATTTCGACCATTTCATCGATGACCGCTTCTTGCTCGAGTAAGCGGCTCCGTCCTTCAAGTGTTTTTCCTAAATGCCAATCAGCTGTATGTAAAATACGCAAATTAATTTCCCCCCATCGCTACAAGTAGCGCACCATCAAAAGCGTACACATACGTTTCTGTTACTTTCTTTCCCCAAATCGCTTCAATCGCTTCCCGATATAACGCCAATTGCCCTTTATATCGTCGCTTTAATTGTTCTTTCGGATCGCTCATCCATGACACGCGATCGGTTTTATAGTCAATTAAAACGAGCCCATGTTCATCTTCAAACACGCAATCAATAACCCCTTGAACGACCACTGTTTCCCCTTCCATTTCGTGCGCCAAATAAAATGGTACTTCCCGTTCAAGCCGAGTCGCACGTTGCATTCGTTTACCAATCGGAGTGTGGAAAAAAGCAACGATGCTTTCTACATCAATAACCGTTGCCTGTTCTTCCGTTAGCCATTCACCGTTCACCATGCGCGCGATTTGCTCCCGCACCGTATCAACCGTCACTTCTTTTGTGACATCAACATGTTGCATCACAAGGTGCATCATCGTTCCTCGCTCCGCTGGCGTCATCATTTTCGCTTGCAAAAAGCGCGGACGGTCAACAAGCTCTTTTCGAAACGGCTGTTCTGCATGCCCACCGTATATGTCGCGCTGCCGCTTTAACTCCGATACGCTTTGTTTTGCCCTTAACACCGTTGCATCGGCATACGTATACGTCCAAAAAAGACGACGCTTTACTTCTTGTTCATATTCGCTTTTCATTGGTACAGGTTGCAGTTGTTGAATCGCCTCGACAATGTCTCGATGTTCATTCGCTTGCTCATCTTCTTGCTCAAGCGCATGCGCTGGCACGATGTGAATATCCCACAATGATGGATCATGAAGCACCGTTGAAGACGAACATATTCCTTGTGGGTGACGGGCTAATGCATAACCGATCCAATCCGCATAGCTTTTCGCCTTTTCAATCACATAAGCTGGCAATTCCCACGTTTGTATATAAGCAACTTCTTGCCATTTTTTCTTTTTCGCTTCCATATCTTTTGCGGTACAGACGATGTACAATTTTTCTTTTGCTCGCGTTAACGCAACATATAAAATACGCATTTCTTCCGCTAGCAGTTGCCATTTCATTTTTTTCTTTATCGCCAATTGTGCAACCGTCGGGTAGCTTGCTCGCCACGTCGGATGAACGAAGCGCATTCCTAGTCCGAAATCTTTATCTAATATATAGTCGCTGCGCAAATCTTGCATATTAAACGATTTTGCTGCACCTGCTAAAAAGACGACCGGAAACTCAAGCCCTTTACTTTTATGAATCGTCATCATGCGTACAACGTCTTCTTGTTCTGTCAACGATCGTGCAGCACCGAAATCGTCCTCTCGCTCTTTTAGCCGCTCAATAAATCGTAAAAAGCGGAAAATGCCGCGAAACGACGTTTGTTCATATTGTTTGGCCCGATCGTATAACGCGCGCAAATTCGCCTGCCGCTGTTTTCCGCCAGGCATCCCACCGACGTAATCGTAAAAATTCGTTTCTCGATACAATTGCCAAATCAAATCCGCAAGCGGTTTTTGTCTCGCCGCTGTGCGCCATTCGGATAACTTTGTCAACCACCGTTTCATTTTTTCACCGAGCGCTTCATCATCTTGAGGATGCTCGACAAAAGCACGCAACGCCTCATAAAAAGCCCCGTCTTTTTTCGCCAAACGAATGCGCGCCAACGCTTCTTCGTCTAAGCCAACAATCGGAGAGCGAAGTACCGCCGCAAGCGGAATGTCTTGATACGGATTGTCAATGACTTTTAAAAGCGACAACATGACCGACACTTCCGTCGCAGAAAAGTAACCGCTCGATAGCTCGGCGTATACAGGGACGTTTTGCTTACGAAATTCTTCTAACATCGCTGAAGCTGATGACATCGAACGGCATAAAATAACGATGTCGCGATACATTAAACGCCGCTCTCCTTTTAAACGTCGATCATAAACGAAAAACGGCTCAGCAAGCAACTGCTTAATTTTTTTAGCGATCCAGCGGGCTTCAAGCTGAATGGCCGTCACGTCCTCTTGTTCTTCTTCATCGCTTTCTTCTTTTGCTTCATTTATCCATACGCATTCAACCGGTACTTGTTTGTCAGGATAATCCTGCGCACCAAAGCGAAGCGCGGCATCATCGTCATAACGCATATCGCCGACCGTTTCGGTCATCAGTTGTCGAAAAATAAAATTTGTGCCGTCCAATATTTCTTTTCGGCTGCGAAAGTTTTTCGCTAAATCGATGCGAAGTCCACCGTCGCCATCTTTCGTAAACCGATTATATTTTTGTAAAAAAAGCGACGGTTCCGCAAGACGAAAACCGTAAATCGATTGTTTTACGTCTCCCACCATAAACATGTTGCCCGTTGCTTCATCATCGTTCGATACGAGCCGTAAAATCGATTCTTGCACCATATTTGTATCTTGATATTCGTCAACAAGCACTTCCGCAAATTGTGCTCGATAATAAAGAGCCGCTTCCGACGGCTTTAGCTCATGCCCGAGAGACGGAGCGCGTAAAATGCGTAAACAGTAATGTTCTAAGTCAGAAAAATCGACGATGCCTTTTTCATCTTTTTTCGCTTGCAGCAAATCAGCAAACCGTTGCACCATTCGTACGATCGTTGCCACAATCGGCTTCATTTCACGCAAATGACGCACGTATGTCGCAGGTTGAAACGAAAACAATTCCTCTGTTAAGCTGCTTATTTCTTTTTTCACTTGATCGCGCAATTTTTTTACATCTTCCACAAGCTGTTCATCATATGCGCCGTCTTTCGGTTTTCTTTTTGCCGTTGCAAACGACACGTTTTTCATTGCTTCATGTAGCTTTTGCCACGACTCATGGCGCGCTTCTTTTAGCTTTGCAATGACTTGTTCGTCGCTTGCGAGCGTATCGTATAAATAAGCGGGACCGCCCGGCTCTTTCGTTTTTTGCAACGCCTGCGCTAAGCGATATTCTGCTGCTTCAAGCGCCAAATCAACCGCTTGAAAAAGGTAATGGGCATACGGTAAGTCATCGATGCGCGCACCTTCTTCCACGTCATACATATGAACGATTTGTTGCAACCATCCACTTGGGTTTGGATGCGAACGTGAAAACTCGTATAACCGCAAAATAAGCGTCTGTAAATCCGCATCTGTGCGATCGCTCGTATAGCGATCAACAACAGCTAAAAATGCTTCGTCGTTTTCGGCATAATATTGTTCAAATAACGCTTCTAACACTTCTTCTTTTACTAACGCCATCTCTCCCTCATCCGCGATGCGAAATACCGGGTCGATGCCAATGACGTAATAATATTTGCGAATGACATCTAAACAAAACGAGTGAATCGTGGAAATGGACGCCTTTTGCAAAAGGCTGAGTTGTCTCCGTAAATGAAGCGAATGTGGTTCTTTTTCAAGCGCTCGCTCTAACGCTTCCCCGATGCGTTGGCGCATTTCCGCCGCCGCTGCATTTGTAAACGTGACGACAAGCAATCGATCGACATCGATTGGCTGTGTCGTATGCAATATTTTTTGAATGATGCGTTCAACGAGCACCGCGGTTTTTCCTGATCCTGCTGCTGCGGCAACGAGCGTATGCTGGCCTGTGGCATAAATCGCTTGCCACTGTTCATCTGTCCATTGACTTTCTCGTGGTTTTGGCGGAATCACACAATCACTCCTTTAACCATTCATCAATCTGTTTCGGTGTTAATACGCGATATTGTTCCGCATCAATCCCTTCGTCAAATTGGCATACATCGCGAAACTCACAATATTGACATGCGGTTTTATTTTTTTGTTTGTACGGTGCAATATGCGTCACACCTTCGATCATTTGTTCGCCAACATCAACAATAAAGCGACGTACATGTTGCCGTAACATCGTAAACTGTTGCTCTGTTAACACTTTTGAATGTTGCGCAAACGTTCCATTTTTATTTAAACGGACAGGAACGATAAGAGAGCTTGTCCCCGGCTCTACATGCTCATCCATTAAGCGAACCGTTTTTTCATCTGCTAATACATATCCGCCCATTTTAAACTGTTCTAAAAACTTTTTCTCTAACTCATGTTCATCAAGCCATTCATTCACTTTAATCATCGGGTTATGAATCGGAAAATACAGCACGCCCGCTGGGAACGCTGATGTACCGACGAGCCGATGCGCGTATTCAAGCACGATATCTAAATACGCTAACATTTGCAACGCTAAACCGTAATACACTTCCGTTAAATCGAGCGTCTTTTGCCTTGATTTATAGTCAATAATGCGGAGAAGCACCCCTTGTTCGCTCGTTGCTTGGTCGACGCGATCAATGCGACCGACAAACTGCAATACGGTTCCGTCCGACAATGTAAATGTAAGCGGTGGGAGCGGTTCTCCATCACCAAACCCTAATTCTACACCAATCGGCACAAAGCCGCTTCGCTTGGCGTGCTCGCTTAATACGGTCGTCGCTTTCGTCATAATCGTCTGTAACTTTTTCTTCATATATCGGTAGCGGTGTGTGCTTAACAACACTTCTTGTTGAATGTACGGGGCAATTTGCTCCACCGCCTCGTACGACAACTGTTCACATTGCTGTTTTGATAATTGACTCCACGGAAGTTGCTCTTGACGCAAACGATCGGCGATCACTTTTAACGCCTGATGAAACAACTGTCCCATGTCTGGCGCCTTCAATTGAAAGACCGTCCGTTCTTTTAACTTTAAGCCGTGCGCCGCAAAATGAGCGAACGGACAACGGTTAAACGTCTCCATACGCGAAATGCTCGCTTTCACTTTTTTTCCATATAACGCTTTCGCAAGCTGCTTATTTAAACGTTTCGCGCGATTTTCATAAAATAACGCACGTACAACGACCGCCATTCGTTCTTTCCATTGTTCATGTTGTACATAGGCATTGTATACATCCCACCATATCGGCTCAATGGCATATTGTCGCTTCCACGCTTCAAGTTGTTGCACGAGCGGACCGAGCGTTGCCACATCGTTTGTCACATACGTCAGCTGTTGTTGTAGTGGGAGTAAAAACGGATCCGTCCCCCATTGCATTTTTGTCACGTTCGGGAACATATCGGTCAGCCGTTTTATGAACATCGATGGCAACAACGTTTTTTCTTGCTCGTCAGAAAGCGCATACGTCACATATAAACGTTCAGACGGACTAACAAGCGCTAAATAAAGCAAAAACGGCTCATCAAGCAACCGCTCACGGCTTGCCGGAGCAACATGTAAAGAATAATGATGCAACAATTCACGATCCGTTTCCGACAACATGCCGTCATCATTTTTACGCATCGGAATGACGCCTTCATTTACCCCTACAAGAAACGTACAACGAATATTCGAAAGGCGCGAACGATCGAAATGCGCAATTAATACTTGATCCGTTGCCGGTGGCACGAGAGAAAACTGCAAACTTTCAAATCCCGTTTCGATAATCGTTAAAAATGTTTCAAGCGAAAGCGTTTCATCCCCTAATATTTCAACGTATTGATCGAGCAAGTCAATAAACGCTTGCCACACTTGTTCATGGTGGCGAGCTGCGGACAGATCACCTCTTTCTTCCGCTTCATCGCGCAACCGTTCTAATTTTTGCGGAATTTGAAGGTGTTCTGCATATGCATATAGCGCTTCACATTGCTCACGCCCCGTTTTTGCTTGTTTTAACCGCTGTTGTAAAACCAATAATGGTGAAATGACAAGTTTCCGCCATTCGTTTAATTGTTGTTCATATCGTTTTTCTTCATCAGTTTGAGGTGCATGCACACCTTCTAGTCCTTTATATTTACGATACGTCCAATGCTCCGTCCACTTATCCCCTTGGATGCCAGAAGCAAGCACATAGTTTTCAAGTTGATCCATCGCCATGCGCATATCATGTACAGACTGATCGAGGTGAAAAAAGAAATCTGTTTTCACAGCACGAAACACCGCTTCATAACGAAAATTTGTCCGCACCGCTTCCATACTTGCGCGCAACCATTCAATAAACGGATGATCGAGCATCGGTTCTTTTTCGTCAATAAAATACGGAATGCGATAGTCGGCAAACACTGTTTTTAACACGTTGCGATAATCTCCTACGTTACGAATCAATAAAGCGATGTCACGATAGCGATACTTTTCATCTCGTACAAGTCGAATGATTTCACGTGCAATGCCTTCCATTTCCGCTCGGCGTGTAGTCGCTTCTCCAATGACGATCGTTTCCGTTTGTTTTTCCCACTTACAGACAGGTCGATCATCGTAATGTGCTTCAAGATGACAGAGTTCTTCATGTTTATGGCGGACGTTGTGACGAAGTTGTTCTACTTTTTCAATCGGTACCCCATTTTGCAATGCGATATCGCGCAATTGCGCATACGTCCGCCACGTACTGCGAAAGACATGCAAATCATCCGGCAGTTGTTCATGCGGAGCGTCTAACGTAAGCGTAACGGTCACATGCGGGCAATGAATAAATAATTGTTCGATGACCATATATTCTTGCGGCGTAAATTCATAAAAACCGTCCATGTAAATGTGCGCGCGTTTCATATAAGAAGAATGGCGAATTTTTTCGGCAAGCAACCGTAAATAATCTTCCGAATCGACGTAATGATGCGCCATCTGTTGTTCAAATTGCTCAAAAATCATCGCTGTATCTTTTAATTTATCGGCAAGCACGGTTTCATTTGCGGTCGCATGGCGGCGCAGCTGCTCTTCCGTTTGTTTTAACGTCGCTGGCGTCACACAATACCGTTTATATTCTGTCAACATTTGTTCAAGTTGTTCAATAAAGCCGCGTTTATCCGCCGCTTTCCGAAACAACGTTAACTGCTCTTTTTGCTGTTCAACAATTTTCCTTAGCAACATATGTACGCCTGTTTGCGTTAAATGATGGCGGCTCATGCCGCCTGTCTCTTGAAAAATACGCCAAGCAAGGCGCGTGAAACTAAATACTTGTGCTCGAATCATTCCTTTGAGGCTACCGTTTATTAACGCGTACTCCGATTGAAACGTCATTTGTTCAGGAACGAGATAAATAATCGGATCGCCATCTGGTTTTTGTGCGAGTTGATCGATCATTTCTTTTAAACACATTGTCGTTTTTCCGCTTCCTGAGCGCCCGATGATGAAACGTACAGACATATTTGTCCATCCTTTCTTATTTTCCGTCGTGCAATGCAAAACGTTGCTCGACTTTTTTTCCGATGTACCATAAAAGAAAAATAGCAACAGCGACGAAAACGGTGCGCAGCGGCTGACGGACGAGCGCCACCACGTCATAGCCGATAAAGCTAATCATAAACACCATCACCATTTTCCCAAACAATACCGCTAACATATATTGTTGCATCGCAATGCCGGATAACCCCGCCACAACATTGACTGCTGCCGATGGTGTAAACGGAAAGCAAAGCAGTAAAAAGAGCGGACCAAAACCGCGGCGCTCCACCCAATGCATCATGCGGCGAATCGTCGGGTGGCGATGTAGAAAAGAGAAAAAGCGCTGTCTCCCGATTTTTCGAACAAGGAGGAACACGAGGAGTGAACCGACACTTGTCCCAATCCATGAAATAAGAAATCCTTTCCAAAGACCAAACGCTGCCGCATTCGCCATGATAAACACGAAAAGCGGCAAAAACGGTAAAAATGCTTCCGCCATTGGCAAGACGATGCCAGGAATCACGCCAAATGAACGATATTCCGCTAACATGTCAAGTATATGTTTTATCGTAAACCATTGTTTTAATTCCTCTAAACTCATACAGTAACCCCTTCGCTACGTGCTCATGATTATATTGTACAAGTTTAGAGGAAAAGAGAAAACTGTTACGACCATTCCTTTTCCCTTAAGTATAGTAAATACATCATTTTCCGTTCGCGCGCTTCAATGCGCTCGTTCATTTTTGTCCGTAGCTGTGCAGTGCGATGTAGCTGATTGATGAATGAATGATGTGAAATACATAGCTCGACGATCGTTCCGTTTGAAAACGTAATGCGCGTTTTTCCACCTTGAACATGCTCATGATGACGAATATGTAAATGCGATAGCCATACACATTGAGGATTCACTGGGGAGATCGTTGGAAAAAAGAAAATTTCGTTCGTTGGTTCAACTGCAATCGGTGCTTTATGCGAAGTGCCAATAATATGTCTCGCTCCATCTTTTCTTCCTCTTAAACTTGCGCCATAATACAAACAACTTTGTTCGATAATTTCCATCGGCTTTTGTTTGACGATAATTTCTCCATCTTCCTCTAACGCTTTCGTCCACATTTGCTTATCGTGAAAAAACGGAAAAAGCCCCATCGTATAGCGCGTCAAATATAGGTGCTCGACGATGAGCATACCGCTCCCTCCCTTAATATACATATTTCGACAACATTATACCATAAATATACGGAATTTTCATAAAAAATCCCCTCGTTTTTTTTTTTCGAGGGGATGTTATTTTATGCACCTGTAAATTGTTCTTCTTCTGTTGAACCTTTTAGCGCCACAGTTGAAGCTTGACCGCCTGTAATGACAAGCGATACTTCGTCAAAGTAACCTGTTCCGACTTCACGTTGATGGCGTGTTGCTGTATAGCCATATTTTTCTGCCTCAAATTCCGCTTGTTGCAATTCGGAGTAAGCCGCCATGCCGCGATCGCGATAGCCGTGTGCTAACATAAACATGCTGTAGTTGAGGGCGTGGAAGCCAGCCAATGTAACAAACTGGAACTTATAACCCATTTTTCCGAGCTCCACTTGGAAGTTTGCAATTGTTTCATCATCCAACTTTTTCTTCCAGTTAAAGGAAGGCGAGCAGTTGTATGCAAGCAATTTACCTGGGAATTTTTCATGAATTGCTTCCGCAAAACGGCGCGCTTCTTCTAAGTTCGGTTCGCTCGTTTCACACCAAATTAAATCCGCATACGGTGCGTATGCTAATCCGCGCGCAATTGCTTGATCTAAGCCCGCACGCGTACGGAAGAAGCCTTCTGGCGTGCGCTCGCCTGTAATAAACTCTCGGTCGCGTGGATCAATATCGCTTGTAATTAAATCAGCTGCATTCGCGTCTGTACGAGCAATTAATACGGTTGGGACGCCCATGACATCCGCCGCAAGTCGCGCCGCAATTAAGTTGCGAATCGCTGTTTGCGTTGGAAGCAACACTTTTCCACCTAAGTGACCGCACTTTTTCTCTGAAGACAATTGATCTTCAAAGTGGACGCCTGCTGCTCCTGCTTCAATCATCGCTTTCATCAGTTCGAAGACGTTCAATTGACCCCCAAATCCTGCTTCTGCATCGGCAACGATCGGCAAGAAATAGTCGATATCTTCTTTTCCTTCCACATATTGAATTTGGTCAGCCCGTTGAAGCGCTTGATTAATGCGTTTCACAACGTGCGGCACGCTGTTTGCTGGATATAAGCTTTGGTCAGGATACATATGACCTGCTAAGTTCGCATCGGCTGCGACTTGCCAACCGCTTAAATAAATCGCTTTTAAACCCGCTTTCGCTTGTTGCACCGCTTGGTTTCCTGTTAAAGCCCCGAGCGCATGAACGTAGTCTTCCGTATTTAATAAGTTCCAAAGCTTTTCCGCTCCGCGACGCGCTAGCGTATACTCGATGTCAAGCGAACCACGCAATTTAATGACATCCTCTGCGCTATACGGGCGCGTAATCCCTTTCCACCGTTCATCTAATTGCCAACTTTCTTCTAATTGTTTTACACGTTCTTCAAATTTCCCCATATATATTCTCCCCCTTGTATTGAATAAAAACCCGTTGTTCAAACCGTGCACATGACCCCCAAAAAGTTATGACGCTCTTTTCCCTATGTACGAGCTTTGATACGTCTCCCACCTTTCTTGTTATAATACACGTTTTTCTTTCGACGTTTTTATTATATAACACATTTTTCAGAAAAGAAAGTATTTTTATGAATTTTTTTTCAAAAAATCTCACTGTTGTTCTAAAAAAATAATGCGCTCTAAAATGGTCGGATGACTGTAACGAAATAGTTTGACAAGATAAGGTGGATGCACTTGACTTAAACTAGAGCGAGTCAACTGTTGAAACGTCGAGATCGCTGCTTCTTTATTTTTCGTCAGCTCAATCGCATACTTGTCTGCCGCATGTTCTTCATAACGGGAAACAGCATTCATCGCAGGGCTTGCCGCAAAACTTAATAGCGAAATCAATAGTAAAAACATCGGTAAAGATGCGAGGTCATTCCATTTTTCAATGCGACAAAGCGCGCCGAATCGTTTCATCATTCGTTTCATCCATCGATTCGTCAACAACAATCCGATAAATGTAACAACAATGTATAACCCAATTCCCCAATAAATATGTTTCATGACGTAATGCGCCATCTCATGCGCCATAATAAATAAAATTTCATCTTCGTTTAACCGCTCAAGCGTCGTATCCCATAACACAATACGCGAGTTGCCTCCGATACCTGTCACATACGCATTTAACGCGTTCGTCTTTTCTGACATATTCACTTCAAATACGTGTTCTGCTGGAATGTTTGCTTTCTCCGCTAGCGCTAAAATTTTTGCTTCTAATTGCTTATTTTTTAGCGGATAAAAATCGTTATAAAGCGGATCAATAAACACAGGTTGAATAAACGTTAAAAAAAGCGTAAACGGAATGGAACAAAGCCACGCGTATATCCACCATCGTTTTTCGAATTTTTTCATAAGCGCATATAATACATACACAATGACAACCATGATCGCATAATTCACCCAAAAATCAATCAGTTCATCACGCATCCAACTCGAAAAGGTTTGGGTTGAAATATGGTACATTTTCGCCATGTAGTAACTTGCATAGCTAAGCGGAAACGTCACAACTTGTACGAGAAGCGATAACCAAAAGACGTAAATCGCTGTTTGCATAAACCGCCGTTTTGTCGTTGCCTCCGCCCACTGTTGAAAGCGCGCCGATAAACCAAACAGCAACACAAATATATAAATGACCCACTCATATGGAACGGATAAAAAGAATAAAAAGTTTTTCGCTTCGGAAAACTGTTCGGTAAGCATCAGTTCTTTTTTCGTTAAAAACGTCGCAGGATCTGCACTTGTGCCTTTATATTGTGCTGGAATGGATGAGTCCGTCCATTGAAATAAATAAAACGCAAAAAATAGCGCGTACATCGCATAAAGGAATAACGTCCAAAAAGCTATTTTTCTCATTGCCCCTTCCCCCTTGTCCATCGTTACTATTAGTTTAGTTTTTCATTCGCCATTTAGAACAACGAAAAAAATTCAAATAATTGTCACGCCCCGTTCTCCTCATTAACACGTTGATTATGTATGATGAAAGTGGGAGGGATGCACGTTGAAAAAACTATATATCGGCTTTTTTAGTTTACTTGCGATTTGTATTGGTATAGGCATCTTTTATTTTTCTTACTACCGCCAAGATCAAATGGAGTTTCCAAAAGACGTGACGATGGAAACCGCGTGGGGAAAACCGTATTCATTCAATAACATGGAACCAAAAGTACGTCTACTTGAGTTTGTGTACACAAACTGTCCGGACATTTGTCCAAGTACGTCATTTCAAATGAAGCAGTTAAAAGAACAGCTCGAAAAAGACGGTTTGTTTAAAAAGAAAGTCGAATTTATTACAATTACGATCGATCCAAAACGCGACACACAACAAGTGATGCAAACGTACGCGAACATGTTCGGAGTAGAAAGCGATAACGAAGGATGGATTTTTTTACGAGGTAGTGAAGAAGACACAAAAAAAGTAGCGGATGCTTTTAACTTCTTATACCGCGATCCCGGAAACGGCATGCTTATTCATACAACACTCACCTACTTTTTAGACGAAAACAACCGCGTCATCGATACGTTCGGCATGGGCGAAAAAGGATTTGACAAAGAGAAAGTGTATAAACGTATTCTCAAAGAGGCGAAATAGCCTCTTTTTTTCATTGAAAAATCAACATCTTTCGACAATAATAGACATATATTCTATTTTTCTATGTAAAAAGGAGGGGCTTGTAGTGGAAAAACATATACATATACCACATGCCCTGTTTACAAATGAACAGCTTTTTTCAAAACATCATAAACAATGAAAAAAGCAAAGAAATTGTAAGTGCCATTATCTCTCTAGAGCATAATTTACAGTTAACTGTTACCGCCGAAGGAGTCGAAACGAAACAACAAGCGCAATTTTTAATTGAAAAACAGTGCGAGCAACTGCAAGGTTTTTACTTTAGCCGCCCGGTATCGCTCGAACAACTGCCAAACACGATCGTATCATTACAACAAACGGTTAACACATTAAAATCCCCGATGTAACTCGGGGATTTTTTATACGAGCACGGTGCGATCGCTCGCGAACTGACTGCCGCGAATGCGCTGAAACTCTTGAAGCAACGCTTCGACAGTCAACTTTTTCTTTTCTTCTCCACTTGCTTCAAAAATAATTTGTCCACCATCCATCATAATAAGCCGATTTCCTAATTGGACAGCTTGCTCCATATTATGCGTCACCATTAACGTCGTTAAGCGATATTGTTCAACAATTTGTTTCGTCAAGTCCGTAATGAGCTGGGCGCGCGCAGGGTCTAGCGCTGCCGTATGTTCATCAAGAAGTAGCACATGCGGCTTCGTAAACGTCGCCATAAGCAGCGATAACGCTTGTCTTTCCCCACCAGATAACAAACCGACTTTTGCATGTAGACGATTTTCTAATCCAAGCTGAAGCGTAGCAAGCGTTTCTTTAAAAAATTCGCGCCGCTTTTTCGTCACACCGAAACGAAGCGTCCGCTTTTCTGTTCGGTTATAAGCGATCGCTAAGTTTTCCTCGATCGTCATATTTGGCGCAGTTCCTGCCATCGGATCTTGGAAGACACGCCCAATATAGCGCGCCCGTTCATGTTCGCTCATCGTTGTTACATCTTTTCCATCAATCACTACTTCCCCTGTATCTGGCGCCAGTCGCCCTGAAATAATGTTCATCAACGTCGATTTCCCCGCTCCGTTGCTGCCGATAATTGTAACAAAATCTCCCGGCTGAAGCGAAAGTTCGATATGTTTTAGCGCTACTTTCTCATCGAGCGTTCCTTCGTTAAACACTTTCGTAATCTGCTTGAGTTGAAGCAACGGCTGCACCTCGCTTTCTCGCTTTTCGCTGTTTTTCCGCACGCGCTGCGACCATTTGCGGAACAACGAGCGCCAAAATGACGATGAAGGCGGTAATGAGCTTTACATCACCTGTTTCCAAAAATTGGACACGTAACGCCAGCGTAATAACGATGCGATATACGATCGCTCCTAAAATGACAGCAAGCGTCGCCCGTACAATCGTTTTCGCCCCAAACAGCGCTTCCCCAATAATGACTGACGCTAAACCGATGACGATCATTCCGATGCCCATGCCAATATCGCTAAAACCGCTATATTGTGCAATCAACGCCCCTGAAAATGCGACAAGTGCGTTTGACAAGCCAAGCCCGATGATAGTTAAACGATCGGTATTGCCTGAAAAACTAGCAATCATTTTTTTATTGTCACCAACTGCTCGAAGCGCCAAGCCGACTTCCGTTTTTAAAAATAAATCCATAACGACTTTAGCGATCACTACTAACAACGTTCCAAAAACGATAACCGCCCATGTTTTCGGAGCGAACGGAACGATCATCGCTAGCGCTGCATCCACTCGTTGAAATTGAGCTGTCACCATCGTCATCACAGTTTCTTGCTGCAAAAGCGGAACGTTCGGTTTGTCCATAATGCGCAAATTGATCGAATATAAAGCGATCATCATTAAAATGCCGGACAACAACGGATTAATTTTCCCTTTCGTATGCAAAAGACCTGTCATACATCCTGCAAGAAAGCCCGCCCCAAGCGCTGCAAGCGAAGCAATAAACGGATTGACACCAGCGACGATAAGGACGGAAGCAACAGCTGCTCCCGTCACAAAACTTCCGTCGACCGTCAAATCGGGAAAATCTAAAATACGAAACGATATATACACACCAAGCGCCATAAGCGCATATAACAATCCTGCTTCTACAGAACTAAACAATGCTGTAATCATACGATCCATCCTTTACGTTATTCAATGAATTCCGCCATGCTATCCCATTCGCTTCTCCATTCCACACCCATCTCTTGCGCTGCTTTTTTATTGATGACAAGCTTTAACTTTTGCGGATATTGCACTGGAAGTTCGGACGGTTTTTTCTTTCCTTCTAAAATGTCAGCTGCCATCACACCCGCTTCGTAGCCAATATCATAATAGTCAAAGCCGTATGCCGCAAAACCACCACGTTTGACCGAATCTAACTCCCCAACAAAAAGCGGGATGTCTTGATCGTTTGCAACTTGAATGACGGATTCAAGTGCAGAAACAACAGTATTGTCTGTAATAACATAAAAACAATCCACTTTGCCGACTAACGATTCCGCTGCTTGCTTCACTTCCGCCGACGTCGACACCGACACAGGTACGATCGTTAAATCGGTTCCCTCCATCGCTTTTTTCACCGCATCCACTTGCGCGACGGAGTTTTGTTCACCAGCGTTATAAATCATCCCGACGCGATTTCCATCGACAAATTGATCAATAAATTGCACCGTTTTCGGAATGGCGTCTGGATGTGTGTCTGTCGTTCCTGTCACGTTTCCGCCCGGCTGTTCCATCGACTGTACAAGTTTCGCGCCAACCGGATCCGTCACAGACGTAAAGACGATCGGAATATCTTTCGTTGCATTTAATGCACCAAGCGCACTCGGCGTTGAGTTCGCGAAGATTAAATCGACGCCATCCGCGACGAAGTTGTTGGCGATCGTTTGATTATTGTTCATATCTCCTTGCGCAATTTGCACGTCGTATTCCACTTTTAATCCTTTATCTTCAAGCGCCTTTTTAAACCCGTTAAACGCCGCATCGAGCGATGGATGTTCAACAATTTGCGTCACGCCGACTTTATATGTTTTTTCTTTTTCCTCACTCGTTTCTTTCGTCGTTTTCTCTCCGGAACATCCAGCAAGCACGCTGCCGGCAAGCAACAACGCCCCACACGTTTTCAACCACTTCATTTGTATCCCCCTTACTTTTTCGCTGTTTCGCTTTTATGCGTTAAATTATACGAATATATTTTCTAAATATCAAGCAAATTCTAAAAAATAAATAAAAAAACGGTGCTTATTGTGCACCGCTTTGAGAGAGGACTTGTTCTTTTAACGCCCGTCTTAAAATTTTTCCTGTCGTATTTTTTGGCAATTCATCTAAAAATTCAATTGAACTTGGTACTTTATATTTCGCTAAATGCTCGCTGCAATACGCGATGAGCTGTTGTTCAGTCAACTGTTTATTTTTACTCACAACGTAACATTTCACCGCTTCACCAAAATTCGGATCAGGGACGCCAATGACAGCCGCTTCAACAACATCTGGATGGCTGTACAATACTTCTTCCACTTCACGTGGATATACGTTATACCCACCGACGATAATCATATCTTTTTTCCGATCGACAATATAAAAATATCCTTCCTCATCCATTTTTGCTAAGTCGCCTGTATATAGCCAACCGTCGCGAATCGTATGCGCCGTTTCTTCCGGCATTTTATAATATCCTTTCATCACGTTCGGTCCGCGTACGATCAGTTCACCTACTTCGCCGACCGGCACTTCCTCTCCTAATTCGTTCACAATTTTATTTTCCACGTTTATAATGCTCGTTCCAATCGAGCCCGGTTTGCGCGGACGATCGAGCGGATTAAAACATGTAACTGGCGAAGCTTCTGAAAGTCCATACCCTTCGGAAACGATCACCTGAAACTTTTTCTCGAAATTTTTCAATAGTGCTACAGGCATCGATGCCCCACCGGAAATGCATAGACGAATGTGCGAAAAATGTTCTGCCTTTCCGTCTGGATATTGATATAAAAAGTTGTACATCGTCGGCACTCCAGCAAAAACGGTCGCCTTTTGCTCGCTTGCGATTCGGAATACGTCTCCGGGACTAAACTTCGGAAGAATAAGCACCGTTCCGCCGTTCATAAGCGGTGCATTGAGCGCCACCGTTAAACAAAAGACATGAAACATCGGCAACGTCGCAATGACGCGGTCGTCTTCGTTTATTTTTAAGTAATCGGCCACATCTTGAGCGTTGCTGTAAAGATTTTTATGCGTCAACATCGCCCCTTTCGGTTTTCCCGTCGTCCCCGATGTGTATAAAATAACTGCTACATCGTCATCATGGAGCGCCGGACCGAAAAACGGAACTTCACCTGTCGCTAACACCGTTGCAAACGATTTCATTTTTTCAGGCAAAATGATGCCATGTTCTTTTCCTTGCGGCGTTTCGCAAATAATGATATGCTCGACGCTCGGTAAGCGTCCGTCAAGCTTCATCAATGTCGGAATAACGAGATCGAGCGCAATTACTACTTTCACATCACCGTTTGTTAAAATGTAATGAATTTCATCGGGCGTATAAATCGGATTAATTGGAATGACCGTCGCCCCGGCGCGCATCGCCCCGTACAAACTGACGACAAAATATGGCGAATTGCCTAATAACAACGCCACATGGTCTCCTTTGTTTACCCCGAGCTTTGCTAGACCGCTCGCAAACTTCATAACTGCTCCGTTCAACTCGCCATACGTCGCCTCAGTTGTTTCAAACACGTATGCTCGCTTGTCCGGCTTTTGTGATGCGATTTGTTCTAACCGTGAAACTAAATTCATTTTCTCCCCACCCCTCTTAATGAATGAATAGTCATTCATTTTAAAATTAAAAAAATTCTAAATGTATTATATTTTAAAATAAAAAAACAAGCAAGTAGAACATTGTCGTGCAAACGATCACGTCTTGCCTCTCCTAGGTGGGTAAAAAAAGAAAACGGGGGCTCTCCCCGTTAAAATGACAACGACCGCATTTGGCTATCGGTTGCCCGCAGCAATTCTCCCCATGTTTCATATCCACGCAGCCGAAATTGTTGTAACAGCTCCACGAATAAATACGCGGTCGTTAGCGCATCGCCAAGGGCGGAATGACGTTCGTACATACGCGTGCCGAACGCTTGCGCATATCGCTCTAAATCGCGCATATCATACGACGGTGCAATGAAACCGATTAAATCGAGCGTATCAATAAACGTCGGCTTGTGAAATTTCATTTTTTCGCGGCGCAATTCATGTTTGATGACCAATAAATCGAATGGAATGTAATGGCCGACAAAACAGGCGCTTTGTTTTTGTTCAACAAACTGGAAAAATTGTTGCAACACCTCGATTGCGATGGGGGCATGTCGCACTTTTTCTTCCGTAATGCCTGTTAACTCTACAATGACAGGCGGAATGTCGCGGTTTGGATTCACATACGTATGAAACGTCTCATTTTCAAGCACCGTCGTTCCTTTCACTTGCACCGCACCAATTTCAATGAGACGATCAGCCGTTGCAACGTTAAAGCCTGTCGTTTCTGTATCAAATACTGTAAAGATGATGTCATCAATCGGTGTTGATAACGGGATGTTGTCGTTTAACTTGTAATCGATCGCCTTTCGTAAAAAAAACATGACCATCCCCCTTAAAAATGAGAAAATAATTGCGCTTGTAGTTGCTTTAACGTTTTTAAACTTAAAATGAGTTCATCTTTTTCTCTCGTTGTCATCGTCGTAAACGATAAGACAGATGACGCTTGTTTATTCGCTTTATAATGGTTCCATTTATGACGAATGTAAATAGCTAACACGTTTTCAACCGCTTTTTGCACATCTTTTGCAAACGATGGGGACAACACGTGTTTCTCCTTTAGCTTCTCAATTCGCTCAAACGGTGTACCGGATACAATTCCGTGAATGAGTGATAAAATTTGCACGCTATGATGGTACGGAAATAACACTTCTTTTTTCATATCAATCGTTTTTCGCTCAAGGCCGAAAATGGACCGAATCGGGCGGTCAAGCGTCGGAATTTCATTTTGCTTTTCTATCTCAACGAGGCGAAAAAAGAAAATTTTCGCCCGATTGAGTTGTTCTCGAATTTGTTGTTCGAACGTACGGTGCAAGTCCATATCCCCATATACAAACCGATATGAGAAAAAATTTTGCGCCAACAACAAATTGTCATTTGTCGCATGAATCATCCACTCGCGCAAACGATCTTTCCACGTCTCGAGCGAGCCGCGCCACGCCTTTTCACTCGCCATCATTTTTCCTTTGCATCGTTCATAACCAGCTTTCTCCATAACACACACGATCGCCTCACCGAGCTTCGCAAAATACGCAGCATGTTCGTCGCTTTCGTACACGAGGAAATGGTCTTGATCGGTCAATAAAAATTGCTCTCTCCGACCGCTTGAACCCATTTGGTAAAAGGCGAAACGACACGGCGGCTCTCCGACTTTGTTTACCGCCAACGCCATACAACGCAACACAAGGCGATCATATAGTTTCGTAATCATATTTAAACATTGGGCAATCGGTACTTGGTCGCTCAACATCGTTCCTAACAGTTCATAAATGGCCATTTTCATTTTTGGCAACGTTCGCTCATCAGCATGATCAATTTGTTGAATCGTGCGCATCATACTTTCATTTTTCTTTCTCATTAAATCAGAAAACGTCACTATTCCTTGTACTTTTTCATCGTCAACAACCGGCAAATGTTTTACTCCGCGCTCAATCATCATCGCAAGCGCATCATAGTAGTAAGCGAAGCGCGAAATCGTTGCGACATCTTTTGTCATTACTCGTTCGATGGCTGTATCATACGGAAGCGAGCAACTAAGCACTCGCTCGACAAGATCTGTTTCAGTAACGATGCCGCATAACTTTTTTTCTTCCGTCACAATAATGGAACTAATATGCGTCTCCGCCATTTTTTTCGCCGCCTCTTGTACCGTTGCGGTGGGCGGTAAAGTGACGACATCGCGAACCATTAAATCTTGTACGGGAACGACAAATGATGTTGAATCGCCAAATTTACGCGCCTGCTTAATTTGTTCAGCAAGCGATACGTACACATCTTTTAAGCGTACACACACCTGCGCAAGCAAATAGTCATGTACGTTCGGGTCATCCCATAAACGCGATAAAACAGAAAACGGTATAATAAGCACTTCGCATCGTTCCGCTGCCCTTACCGCGACAAGTTCTTCTTTTCCTCCCCCTTTTGATACACCTAAAAAATCCGCTAAACTAGAAAAGCCAATGAGCCCTCCTTTTTGCACAACTTCAAGCACTTCATCATATCCTTCGTGCTCGACGTACACTTCCGCCACCCCGTCAAGCAACAAAACAAGCCCTTTACGCCGCTCATTTTTACCTAAAATCGTATCGTCTTTTTCAAACGTTTTTCGTTCACATATAGCAATGAGCCGATCAATCTCTTCTTTTGGCAAACCGCTAAATAGTGGATGCACTTTTTCCCCTCCCTTATAAAAACCGGCATCTGTATACACAGATGCCTTTACATTATCTCATCCACACTTGGCCGTCTTTATATGTCATTTGCTCTGGATAACGAAGGTCATACACTTCTTCTTGTACAGCTTGCGAAGGTTCTTTCGTCATTAACGATACGACGACATTTGCCACAAGTGCGGCTGCAGCACCAAACACCCCTGCACCTGTATCAACAATGCCTGCAATCGAAAACCCACCGTATTTCGCCGCTAAAATGTAGCCTAACGAAACGATTAAACCAACGAGCATGCCCGCGATCGCACCTGCAGAGTTTGAACGTTTCCACCATACACCAAGCACAAGGGCAGGGAAGAACGTACTTGCCGCAATTGCAAACGCCCACGCGACAATTTGCGTAATCACACCCGGAGGATTTAAAGCGACTAAACCAGCTAACACCGTCGCTGCCGCAATCGAGATGCGTGCAACAAGCAAGCGATTTTGTTCCGATGCGTTCGGGCGCAAAATACGATAATAAATGTCGTGTGCAAATGACGATGAAATAGCAATCATTAAACCTCCCGCTGTCGACAACGCCGCTGCCATCGCACCAGCTGCGACTAATCCAATGACAAACATGCCGAGGTTTGCGATCTCTGGAGTTGCCATAACGACAATGTCATTGCTAATGACCATCTCTTGCCATTGTAAAATTCCGTCACCATTCGCATCCGCAATTTGTAACTTCCCTGTATTAATCCATTTTTCTGTCCACGCCGGCAACTCGGTAATTTTTTGTCCAACGACGTTTTTAACGAGGATGAAACGCGAAAACGCAGCATACGCCGGTGCTGATAAATAAAGCAACCCGATAAATAAAAGTGCCCACGCTCCTGACCAACGTGCCGCCTTCATCGTTGATACCGTATAAAATCGAACGATAACGTGCGGAAGTCCCGCTGTTCCAGCCATTAATGTAAACATAAGGGCGAGAAATTGCCACTTACTTCCCTGTAAAAACGGCTCTGCGTATTGCGAAATCCCGAGTTGCTGATCTAGTTCTTGAAATTGACCGACAATTTTCCCGTAAGAAAGCCAAGGAATTGGATTTCCTGTCAGCTGTAGCGACATAAAGACAACTGGAATTAAATACGCGATAATTAAAATGATGTATTGGGCTACTTGTGTCCATGTAATTCCTTTCATTCCGCCAAACGCCGCATAAAACGCAATTAACACAACCCCAATCATCGTGCCGACTCTCGCATCAACTTCGAGCAAACGCCCGATAACAACTCCTGAACCTGAAAGCTGACCGATGGAATAAACGAACGAAATAATGATCGTACAAATGGCTGCAATGAGACGCGCGGAATGGCTCTCGTAACGGTCGCCAATAAATTCTGGCACCGTATAGCGACCGTATTTGCGAAGCTGTGGAGCAAGCAAAAACGTCAGAAGCAAATAGCCGCCCGTCCATCCCATAATGTATGCAAGACCATCATACCCTAGCAACATGATCGTACCAGCCATACCGATAAATGACGCAGCGCTCATCCAGTCCGCCGCGATCGCCATACCGTTTGAAAATGGAGAAATACCGCGTCCTGCTACGTAGAAATCAGATGTTTCTTTCGCTTTATTGTAAATGGCAATCCCAATATATAACGCAAATGAAGCGATAATGATAGATAAAGACACGAGAAATTGTGTATCCATCGTGCTCCCCCTTCCCCTTTGTTCTCTTAATGATCAAGTGTTTTCCCTGCGCTTAGTTGCTCGTTTCTCTCTTCGCTAATGCCATACTTTTTGTCAATGCTGTCGCTTAACTTTGCATTAATAAACAACAAGACGATAAACGTCACTACAGCCCCTTGTGCCCCCATGAAATAATGAAACGGAAATCCGTTAAACGTCATGTTTTTAAACGATTCCGCAAACATGACAACGCCAAATGATACAATAAACCAAATAATCAAAAAAATGACAATTAACCGCACGCGCTCACGGAAGTATGAATCGGCAATTTTTTTATCAATTTGTCTCAAACAAACACACCCCCAAGTTAAAAATAAATTTGACCGTTTCGAAAAATGGCGCTGGGAACGTTATCACTTCAAACAAAAAGTAAGCGAAGACTGACAAAAATGGAATGAGTAAAAAGAAAGGCTTTTGTTTACGAAAAGCAACGTACAAACTAGCAACTGTAATGGCTAAGATGAGGTAAAATGCAATCAAACAACTCCCCCCTATTTTGTAAGCGTTATCATTTTCTTTTAGCCCTCCCCACCTCCTAGTATGTACTGCTAAATTTTAAGAAAATTCTAACACAATCATATTATCTCCACTTTTCATTTCATCGTCAAGCATCTGTTCAAAAAATTTTCAAAATTTTTTATTCTGTATTATAACAAATGAAAAAGGCTAATCCAAAACCGTAACCATGTTTTGAGATTAGCCCCATCATCTCCATTTACTTTATAAAAGGAAATTTAATATCAAAAAAATATAAAATAACGAGTATAGTAGTCAAAACGAGCGTTTGAATGCTGTCACGTTTAAGTAAAACGCGATGCGAAGGTTTGCATTCTCGTTTTGATGTCCACCGATGAGTAACATAGGAAGAAAACAAAAACCAACAAAAAATAACTATATAGCTAATTATTCCGTATTGCCACCATGTCATTTGAAATCACCTAAATCCCAATTGTTTATTGGAATAAATTAAGTTAGAAACTCTATATGTTACTTCTCCTAAAAAACTATTATTAATTAAGAGCCTAGTTCTCCAATACCCTGTCCTCATCGTCGAAGAATCGACGGTCAGCTTAGGGTTCAGTTTAATCTCTCCATTGTATTTTGAAGGATCAATCCACTTATCAGTTACGTAATATGTTTCTTGTGGATCGATCCATTCGAGTGTTACAATAAGCGGATGATTCATCTTGACTTTACAAACCCTTAGTACCAAGCTTAAACATATAAAAGAATCTGTTAAATAAAAGACTGCAGACCTAGCTTCTTCATCCCAAAAACGATATGTTGAAAAATCAATGATATCTATATGCTCCTGTATATCTGTATCGTTTCTACGGGAGACATATTTGTGAAATACAGAATATATCATTCCCTTTTCTTCGTACACATTCGGATTCAAAGGATCCAAGAAGTAGTTATTCCCCTTTAAACTGAAAAAATACTTGTTACCTTCTTCAAAATAACATTTTGTCTCCCATAAGCGCATTTCACAATTATATTCAAAAGGAAATTGAACAATTCCACCGTTAACAGCTTTATTTAAATTCAATCCTTTTGCACACTCAGATAAATTTAAATACATGTGACTTAAAATTACCACCATCCCCTTTCCTGTCCAAGTCTAAACCCAAAATTAACTCCCACTCCAATCGCCGCCCCAACAACAGTACCTTTTGTAGCTGCAGTAACTACTGCTTTCCCTACACTTTGCACCGATTTATTTAGTGAAACACCAGTAACTTTACTGATATGAGCCATCTTTTTATTGTTATTAATAGTGTCTATCGCCGCATTGGCACCGTCCCGTGCTCCTCCTAAAGCCGCCGCTCCAATCGTGACAGGCCAAATTTGATCTTTAACTGTCTGTTTCGCAGCAGATTTTATATCTGACCACCAACTCGACATCCAAATCCCTCCCTGAAAACTTACTAATCTTGAATGATTAATAATATTTCACTTTTATTGTGTAATAATCTTGAATTAATGTTAAAAAAAAAAAAAAAAAAACGTCAATATTTTTTACAATAAAATTTATATAAATTAAAAAAACTCTATAAAAAATCTCCTTAAAACATTAATAAGGGCAGCGATTCGCTACCCCTCCCACGTCCATCTTGTTTTTGCTAATTGTACGTCGCCATGGAAAATCGTTTTTGCTTCGTCGACAAGTTGTTCAACGTTGCCGAAATGAGGTAAGTGCGTTAGTAACAATGTTTTAACGCCAGCGTCGCGCGCGATCGTTGCCGCTTCCTCGCTCGTCATATGCCCTGCTTGTTTCGCATGTTGCCCGGCATAAAAGTTGCATTCGCAAATCAGTAAGTCTGCATGTTTTGCAAAAGGAACAAACTCAGGCAAATAGCTAGAATCTGCTGTGTATACGACCGTCTTTTCTCCTGCACAAATGCGCATCGCATAACAAACAGCTGGATGTTCTGTCGCCATAAACGTAATCGTAAATGGACCGATATGAAGCATATCGGTCGGATCGTACGCCACCGCTTTCGTCACTCCTTTATGAGCAAGGCGTGCGAATCCATCCCGATCAAACGAATGTCCATAAATAGGAAGCTCAGGCAAATGTGCGCCTAAATTTTTCTTAATGAGTCGCGCGTATTGAAGCGGTCCGATATCTGCCACGTGATCGTGATGATAATGCGATATGATAACCGCATCAATTTGTTCAATATCAATGACGTTTTGAAGTTGGGCTAACGCTCCGCTTCCACAGTCCACTAATAAACGAAAACCGTCGTGTTCAAATAAGTAACATGACGTCGCCTCATTCTTTTTTGGAAACGCTCCCCAATAACCGATAACCGTCACTTTCATATGTATTCACGAAACTTACGCAAGGAAGCCCCTGCCTTTAGGCACGGGGAGGAATTGCACCTTACGCAAGTTCCGCCACCCCCTTTCCATAAGCATATCCGTCAAATCGCTGAATGACTTGGACATATCTATAATTTATTCCTTGTGCGATACGCTTTCCGTCCTTGCCTTTAATATCGAAACTTCCAGTCTTTCTACATGCGACTTCGCCAAACCAAACGCCTTGATATTTCCCTCTTGGGACAACAGCCTTAACCATGTCCCCTGTTTGAAAACCAAAGAAGAATTTTTGTCTTGCAAGATAACCTCTTGGGAAGCCATATCTATCTAGGTTTGT
>NZ_FOJQ01000048.1 GCF_900111795.1 Anoxybacillus pushchinoensis
AAAAGAAAAACTAGAATATCTTTGTGAATTTTACGGCATTGAATTCTTGAAACAGGAAGAATCATATACGTCTCAAGCCAGCTTTTTTGACGGCGATGAGATTCCTGAATATAATGCCGACAATCCAAAAGAATATAAGTTCAGCGGCAAACGTATTAAGCGAGGCTTGTATCGAACAAAGTCCGGCAAACTAATTAATGCTGATGTCAATGGCGCATTAAACATCTTAAAGAAAAGTAAAGCTGTAGACCTGAGTGTCTTATGCTCTAGCGGCGAAGTGGACACGCCTCAAAGAATAAGGATTGTTTAAAGCAGTCAAACTTCTTTGGAAGCCCCCACTTCAAATTTTCGCTAAAAAATTAAGTGGGGGTAGTTCACAGCTTAGGCAACTTTATGTTCGGAGGCAATAAAAATCCGAGCGATAAAGATACGTTCGTTTATCAGCAAAAATTAACAAACCAACATGGCTCGTATATGAAAAATAAAGTATAATGGAAAGAAAAGGAGTTGATTTTATGTACATCGGGGACATTGTATTTCAACTCGTGATGCTCGGCACGTTGCTTGGGGTTTTTGCTGTGTTCGTTTTTGGTACTGTCTGGTTGACAAGGTCTATAAAGGGAAAAAGAGAGTAAAAAAGTTCGGCAGGCGCCGAACTTTTTATTCATTACTTATTCTCGCGTATCACTTGGATTTATAATGCTTTTCCACAAGATGGACAAAAGCGGAAGTTTGCTTGTACGTTCATTCCACAGTGTGGACAAAACTTTTCTCCTTCGTTACGACGCAAGCGAGCGTTTAGCGGATCTTTTTCTTCATTTTCGTCAACGATATCGACGATCGACATCCGTTCTTTCCCTGTAGCGTTTTTATAATGATACACAGCTTGAAAAATACCGATACCAATGATAACGAATCCGAAAAAAGGAAAGATTTGTGACCCTGGAATGGGAGAATCTTTCGTAATCGAAAAAGTCATAAACGTCCAAAAAATACCGAATAAAATAGCGGCGATACTGCCGATAAAACCTTGCATGGACGGCCCGCGGCCAGGTTTGATGCTTTTCATTTGTATTCCTCCCGTATATAATGGATACACCCATTGTATACAAAACATAGAAAATATTCATCTCATTTACTAAAAGATCAATAGCATTTTTCAAATAAGTATGTTAGAGTGAAAAGCGCATAGACTATATGTGTAAGTGCGATCACGTAAAAGGAGGCTTTATCATATGACATTATCATTGTTAAGGCGTGAAGCAAGGGAAGCGTTGAAAGGAAAATGGGGCAGTGCCGTGCTTCTTATGCTTGTTTATGCGTTCGTGACCATCGTTTTCCCTATAGTAGTTGAGGTTGTATTAAGTGGAGGATGGGACGTATGGATTGAACAAGAAAACGTGACAATGTCTGTTTCGATCGTCAGTTTGCTTCTTTCACTTGCGCTCATTCCGTTTAGTGTTGTTGTGTATTGGGTATTTTTAGATGTGTATCGCCATGAACCTGTCCGAATCTCTCCAATGTTTACAGTATATCAAGATGGGAAGTTATCTTTAAAACTCATTGGCACGTCTGTTTTATTTGGTATTTTCGTGTTTTTGTGGGGGTTGCTACTTATTATCCCTGGAATTATTAAATCGTTATCTTATTCACAAGCATTCTTTTTATTAAAAGATCATCCCGAATACGGTGCACTTCAAGCGATTAGCGAAAGTAAAAAACGAATGAAAGGATATAAAGGAAAACTATTTTTGTTATATTTGAGCTTCATCGGCTGGGGGCTACTCTCGATTATAACGTTCGGGATCGGACTTTTATGGCTCATTCCGTACGTCTACACATCGCTTGCTGCATTTTATGACCAATTTATTCGTACACAAGAAGCACCGGTTGAATAAAACGAACAAGGGCAACCTTGTTCGTTTTATTTATGTCGAGATGACAACAACACGATTTCTTCCATTTTGACACGCATCTTTCATTGCTTGTTTTGTGATGTTGTTTGAGAATTGATTGAGCCAACTGTACTCTTTCGTTTGTTTGAGCTGCGTTAATCTTTTTCTTAATTCACCATCACTTAAAAATTTGCCACCTTGTTTATCATTTTCTTGTTGTTGTGCTAATGCAAAGTTATACGCCCATCTGGCAACACCTGCGCATTGAAAAAGCTTCGTCTTTTGCTTATTGTTGGGCAGAAGCATGACTTTGTACGTGCGAATCATCTTCTCCCAGCCCCTTTTTGACTTTTTTCACATAAAATGATCATCAGATTTTTATAAATATTTATATATTTATCATGAACAGTCAAAAACCTTCTTGCAATATATGTCGAGAAATGTCGGATATATTATGTGTTTATTATAACATGAAGAAGTTAAATTTCGTTTGTATTTTCAGAAAAATATTTAGGACGATGCACCTTTCCAAAAATAAAGCTAGCAAAATATCAAATTATTTTGTAAAATCATTAAAAAGAGAATATTGTTTCTTTTTGCTGAACATATGTGAGTATATTCGTTTTTATTTAATATTATATAAACATTTTTATAATCGTGCAGAATAATAGTGACATACTATAATTGAAATGTGTTATAATAAATGTGGAGAAGTTTTTGGTCGAATCGATGGGAATGTTTAGGGGGTCCAATGATGAAAACAGATGTGATTTTAATTGGTGCGGGGATTATGAGTGCGACATTAGGGACGTTGTTGAAAGAGTTAGCACCAGAGTGGGAAATTGCGGTGTTTGAAAGGCTTGGTCAACCAGCAGATGAAAGCTCGAACGAATGGAACAATGCCGGAACAGGTCATGCCGCACTTTGTGAACTAAACTACACAGTTGAAAAAGCGGACGGATCAATTGATATAGGTAAAGCAATTAAAATTAATGAGCAGTTTCAAGAATCATTGCAATTTTGGTCTTATCTCGTTCAAAATAAACACATTCGCAACCCGAAGGACTTTGTTATGCCAATTCCACATATGAGTTTCGTGCAAGGGGAAGAAAATGTTGCGTTTTTGAAGAAGAGGTTTGAACAGATGGTGGATAACCCTTTGTTTAAAGGGATGGAGTTTTCAGACGATCCA
Organism: Anoxybacillus pushchinoensis; assembly: GCF_900111795.1. Taxonomy (GTDB): domain Bacteria; phylum Bacillota; class Bacilli; order Bacillales; family Anoxybacillaceae; genus Anoxybacillus; species Anoxybacillus pushchinoensis. The sequence goes on from NZ_FOJQ01000048.1 coordinate 3,088, forward strand.
CAACAATTGAAAGAGTGGATTCCGTTGATGATGGAAGATCGTATCGTGACGGAACCAATTGCAGCAACAAGAATTGAAGCGGGAACGGACGTGAATTTTGGGGCTTTAACACGCATGTTATTTGAGCATTTAGAACATAAGCATGTGAATTTGTATTATAAACATCATGTTGAAGATATGAAACGAACAAGTGACAACTTATGGGAAGTAAAAGTGCGCAATGTAGCGACTGGTGAAGTACAGTCCCATTATGCAAAATTCGTCTTTATCGGTGCAGGGGGCGGAAGCTTGCACTTACTTCAAAAATCAGGAATTCCTGAAGGAAGAGGAATTGGCGGTTTTCCGGTGAGCGGGCTATTTATGGTATGCAACAATCCAGACATGATCGAGCAACATCATGCGAAAGTGTACGGCAAAGCGAAAGTTGGGGCACCTCCAATGTCTGTTCCACATCTCGATACACGTTTTATTGACGGTAAAAAAATGTTATTGTTCGGACCGTTCGCTGGATTTTCACCGAAATTTTTAAAGAACGGATCGCTGTTTGATTTAATCACGTCTGTCAAGCCGCATAACGTGTTAACGATGCTTGCGGCAGGAGCGAAAAACATGGCGTTGACAAAATATTTAATTGAACAAGTGATGTTATCGAAAGAACAGCGCATGGAAGAATTGCGCGAATTTATCCCGCATGCGAAAAGTGAAGATTGGGATGTTATTATTGCTGGTCAGCGTGTACAAGTCATTAAAGATACCGAAGCAGGCGGCAAAGGCACGCTTCAATTCGGTACGGAAGTTGTTGCCGCCCATGACGGCTCGGTTGCTGCGCTACTTGGTGCATCACCGGGTGCTTCAACAGCTGTTCACGTCATGCTTGAAGTGATTGAAAAATGCTTCCCAAATGAAATGAAACAATGGGAAGCGAAAATTAAAGAGATGATCCCATCATATGGTGTATCGCTAATGAAAAACGAAACGCTTTTACGAGAAGTACAAACACTGGCTGCCCAAACGCTCGGCCTAAAAGAAAATATGCCACTTCAAATTGCATAAAAATAAAAGGCAGAAGTCGCCGGGCTTCTGTCTTTTTTGTGGCGATCGTGCATGCATTTGTTATAATGAGGAAAAAGGGGGATGAGTGAATGATTTACCTTTGCTTTGTGGTTTTACCGATTATCGCAGGTTTATGGTTTTTTAATTTGGCATTGTTGTTGAAAAAATTGCACCAAGGCCGTGATATTCATAACGAAACGGTGTTAGGTACAGTGTACACAGCGATTTTTGTTTTTTTCTTTATGTACGTATGGATTGGGATGTCATGAACGAGGAAAAAATATTTTTTGGTTTTTAGTTGCATGAATGATATTTACAAGCGGTGGGTATCAAAATTACTACTGTATCGCAAACAATGGTTGATCAAATGGTATATGGAAGTGAAAGGATGAGTCGACCTTTTGTACTTTGGCTTATTTGGCAAAATGAACGTACTCGTCAGCGATATCATGTAGGCAATTTAGTGCATCATGAAGGGAAATATATGTTTTATTATGAGAAACATGCGAAGAGAAGAGGAGTTATCGAAGCATTAAAAAACGGATATCATCTACATTTGGCTTTCCCAGATGTAAATAAAGTTTATGTATCTGAGCGTTTGTTTGGCCCTTTTGAACGACAGTTACCCGATCGTCGTCGTCCAGATTTTCAAGAAATTCTACGGGCGCATGGCTTATCCAATGATTATACAAATATGGATTTATTGCGTGCGACCGGTGGAAGACTTGCGACTGATACGTATGAGTTTGTACCACCCATTTATGTATATGGCAATGAGTTTGACTTTGATTTTTACATTGCTGGATGGAGATATTATGAAGGGGAACGAGTACTTGATCGGTTGCAAGTGGGGGATGACGTGACGCTTCAACTAGAACCGACAAATGAAAAAGATCCGAAAGCGGTTGTCGTATTGACGAAACAAGGCGAAAAATTAGGATATGTCCCCGCTTTTTATAGCGAATTTATGTTTCGGCTTATTGACGAAAGTGGCGGAACATATAAAGCAAATATCCAATTTATTCATCCAAATGCTAATCCGCAGTTAAAAGTAAACGTTTATGTACACGGAACGCTGACGCCAACAATGAAAAAGCTTCAACGAGACATGGTGCATGATATGGAGTTAGTCGTTACGGTGTAGTAGAAAATAACGCAAAACTTTGAGAGCATGGAACAGGCAGCTATCGTCCTTGTTGGAGATGTAGGAGTGCCACCCCGCCTGAAGCTTTGTAGAATTGAATGAATCCGTAGCGGGAGTGGCTATGGATTTTTTGTTTTAGCATCTATCGTTGTAATGATGATATGTCTTGACGTGTCGAGTTTTTGCTGTATAATTGTGCATAGAATAAACGCTGTCGTTCATATGGATGACAGGTCAAGAAGGGGAGCGGCATCGTGTCGCTCCTTTTATTTTTCATGTGGGGAGGGATGTTTTTGTATTCACGAATCGCCCTATTTATTGACGGCGGGTATCTTGACAACGTATTGAAATGGCATGGAAAAGCCAAAATTGATTACAGCAAGCTTGCTGCAGCTATGGCTAACGACCACTTGCTTCTGAGAACGTACTACTATCACTGTCTCCCTTATCAATCTCCAAATCCATCTTCAGAGGAAAAAGAGTATTTTTCCAATGCTCAAAGTTTTTTCAAAAGATTGAACAGGCTAGAAAGCTTCACTGTTCGAGAAGGAAAACTTGCATTCCGCGGTATTGATGATCGCGGTTTCCCTGTGTTCGAGCAAAAGCGTGTCGATGTTATGCTAGCGACAGACTTAGTTATGCATAGTACGAAAAAACTGATTACGCATGCAGCTCTTTTAACAGGGGATAGTGACTTTTTGCCAGCGTTGCAAATTGCACAATCAGAAGGAGTGCATATTACTCTCTATTATTCTGATGAAAGCGACGACATTCGCCCGCATGATGAACTGTTGGATATTGTAGATGATCGGAGGTTGATCAATAAGGAGTTCATCCATAGCATTCAAAGAGGATCATGACATAGTGTATTACATTGGTCATTGAAACGAATCTATGCTCCAATAGAGAGGAAAGTGTATATGAAAAAAGACCGCTATATTTATCCGGCTATTTTCGATGATGGCAGTGACGGAATATCTGTGGAATTTCCTGATCTTCCTGGATGTTTCACGTGTGGCGATACAGAAGAAGAAGCGCTGCAAATGGCAAAAGAAGCGTTAGCATTGCATTTATACGGATTAGAACAGGAGAATGAAGTCATTCCTGAGCCTTCCGAATTACCGAACATTCAAACAAAAAATCATCAAGTGATTGTATTCATTGAGGTATGGATGCCGCCTTTTCGCTATGAAATGGAAAAAAGACGCTAGCCATTCCAAGATGGTTTGATCATTTATTTGTAAACGATTCACAAATCCTGCAAGACGCATGAAAGAAGTATTTACATGCTCAAGAGAATGGAATGCCCCCTTTCTTGGTGATGAGGGAGGGGGCTTGTGGTATTTTTAAAAATGATAAATATAGAAATGTCATGTTTTGTCGAATGTCTGTTCTTGTAAAATAATGTCGGGTATAATAAGACATAGATAGGTTGTTCGGATATATAGGGGGTTTTTGTAGTGACAACACCATATCAAAGCCAATACTTTGCTTACGAATTAACTAGGCAACATTCTTCTCACTCGATCGGTCGGTTAAGTCAGTCTTTAATTAACGCGACAGTTGATTTAAACCCTCATCAGGTGGATGCTGCGTTATTTGCTTTTCGAGCCCCGCTTGAGAGAGGAGCGATTTTAGCCGATGAAGTAGGATTAGGAAAAACGATTGAAGCAGGGCTCATTATTAGCCAATTATGGGCAGAACGAAAGCGCAATATCCTTATTATTGTACCGCCACCACTAAGGAAGCAGTGGGATCAAGAACTTTGGGAGAAATTTTATATTCCGTCGATCATTTTGGAAAGTAAAAACTTTAATGAAATGATGCGTTCAGGTCATCGCAACCCTTTCTTGCAGCAAGATCAAATTGTCATTACTTCCTACCAATATGCACGAAATAAAGCGGATATGTTACGAAAAGTAAACTGGGATTTAATTGTTTTCGATGAAGCCCACCGGATGAGAAATGTATATAAAAAATCAAACAAAATTGGCAGAGCTTTGCGTACAGCGACTGCTGGATGCCCGAAAATTTTACTTACCGCTACACCATTGCAAAATTCATTAATGGAATTATATGGATTAATTAGTTTTATCGACCCACATATTTTCGGGGATGAAACGACATTCCGGCGCCAGTTTGCGCGCGGGGCGAAAGAAATGTCGGATGCGGATTTTCTCGATTTGAAACGACGCATTAAACCTGTTTGCCACCGGACGTTGCGGCGGCAAGTGACGGAGTATGTCAACTACACGCAACGCATCCCGATTACGCAAGAGTTTATGCCGACGAACAACGAATGGGAATTGTACGAAAAAGTATCCGCATATTTGCAGCGGGAACAGCTTTTTGCATTACCGACAAGCCAGCGGGCGCTAATGACGTTAGTTGTCCGCAAATTGCTCGCTTCTTCTTCGTTTGCGATTTCTGATACGCTGTATTCCCTCATTCAACGACTTGAACAATTATTAAAGGATTTAGAACGAGGAAAACTTGAGACAGCAGCAGAATGCTCTGACGTTTACGAAGATGTAGATGAATTTAGTGAAACAGTAGAAGAATGGGAAGAAGAGGAACAGCCAATACATAACGGGTTGTCATTTTCTGAAATGAAGCAGCTGGTGTTACAGGAAAAACAAGAACTAGAACAATACTATGCGCTAGCGAAATCGATTCGTGAAAACTCAAAGGCAGAAGCGTTGTTAATCGCTCTCGAAAAAGGATTTGAGAAATTAAAAATGATAGGCGCGAATGAAAAAGCCGTTATCTTCACCGAATCGCGCCGAACGCAAGCGTATTTGCGCGAATTTCTTGAACGCAATGGGTATGCAGGGAAAATCGTATTATTTAATGGGAAAAATGAAGATGAACAGTCAAAACAAATTTATGCACAGTGGCTAGAAAAACATCAGCACAGCGACAAAATAACTGGCTCAAAAACAGCGGATATGCGGGCAGCTCTTGTAGAGTATTTTAAAGAGCAGGCATCGATTATGATTGCAACAGAATCAGCATCAGAAGGAATTAACCTGCAATTTTGCAGCTTAGTTGTGAACTATGATTTGCCATGGAATCCGCAGCGGATTGAACAGCGGATCGGTCGCTGCCACCGTTACGGCCAAACGCATGATGTTGTCGTGATTAACTTTTTAAACCACAAAAATGAAGCGGATAAAAAAGTGTATGAAATTCTTTCTGAAAAGTTCCGGCTGTTTGAGGGAGTTTTTGGCTCTTCGGATGAGGTGCTAGGCGCGCTTGAATCCGGTGTCGATTTTGAAAAGCGAATTCAACAAATTTATCAAACATGCCGCACAGCCGAGGAAATCGAGCAAGCATTTAAACATTTGCAAGCAGAATTAGATGAACAAATTCAACTAAAAATGAAAGAAACGCGTATGCATTTGCTAGAGAACTTTGATGATGAAGTGCGGGAGAAGCTAAGAGATCATTACCACCAAACAAGCTTGCATCTTAACCGCATGGAGCGCTACCTTTGGAATTTGTCCAAATATGAAGGCGCAAAAGAAGCGACATTTGACGATGAAACGTTAAGTTTTACGAAAGACGATGAAACGTACCAAATGATATCGCAAGCGAAAAAACAAGAACGTTCAAACGTCCATCATTATCGTTTTTCTCATCCATTGGCGCAAAAATGGATCGAACAGGCCAAAAGCCGCCAGCTTATCTCAAAAGAAATTACTTTCCGCTATTCGGATTATGAGGGAAAAGTGACGATTTTGGAACAATTGATTGGGAAAGAAGGATGGTTGTCGTTAGATTTGCTTCACGTCCAATCGTTGGAAAACGAGCAGCATTTTATTTTTTCAGCGATTGACCTAGATGGGGAGCAACTCGATCAAGAAATTTGTGAAAAAATGTTCGAATTGCCTGCTATAGAAAGAGAAGAAATCGAGTTTTCAGCATCCATTAGCAATACACTCCGTCGTATTAGCGAAGCACAACAAACGTCCATTTTAAATGAGATTATGGAACGAACATCTACTTATCTTGATGCAGAATTAGAAAAATTAGAAAAATGGTCACAAGACTTGAAAAATAAACTCGAAAAAGATATAGATGAAGTGACGGTGGAAATTGAACATTTGAAGCGGGATGCGAAATTAACCCGCAATCTTGCCGAAAAGCTAGAAATGAACAAGCAAATTAAAGAGCTGGAAAAAAAGCGAAATGAAATGCGGCGAAGTCTTTATGACCAGCAAGACGAAATTGATGAACAAAAAGATCGGCTGTTTGAAGAAATCGAGAAAAAACTCGAACAACGAACCAAGACAGAGCATCTTTTTACAATCAAATGGAGAATCGTATAACAACAGGAGGGAGTACATTGGCACAAAAACTAGAGTTAACGTGGATTGGCAAAGGCGAACAGCCAAAGCTCGAACCGCGCATTCTTCTCGAAGACCCAGAGCTTTCTTATCACGCGAAAGAACGAGTGACGGAAAATGATATCTTTGATAATCGGCTTATTTTTGGAGATAATCTGTTAGCATTGAAAGCATTGGAACAGGAGTTTACGGGGAAAATTAAGTGCATTTATATTGATCCACCGTATAATACAGGAAATGCGTTTGAACATTATGATGATGGATTGGAGCATAGTATTTGGTTGAATTTGATGAAAGCTAGATTAGAAGTTATCAGGAACCTTATTAGCGAGGATGGTTCACTTTGGATTTCAATAGACGATGATGAGGCACATTATTTAAAGGTAGTTTGTGACGAGATATTCGGGAGAAAAAATTTTGTTTGTAGTATTATATGGCAAAAAAAGTTTTCTCCTAGTAATGATGCGAAATTTATTTCAGATAGCCACGACTATATACTTGTTTATGCCAAAAATAAGGACTTGTGGAAAAGAAATTTGCTGCCTAGAACAACAGAAAGTAATAGTAGATATAAAAATCCAGATAATGATCCGAGAGGTCCCTGGACATCTGGTGATTTGTCAGTAAAAACATATTCTGAAGAATATGATTATCCTATAACCACACCTTCTGGAAGAGTTGTTTATCCACCTAAAGGTTCTTGTTGGAGAATTCCAAAAAGTAAGTTCGAAGAATTAGTAAAAGATAATCGTATTTGGTTTGGAGAAAAAGGAAATAATGTTCCACGTTTAAAAAGATTTTTAAGCGAAGTGCAGGAGGGGATAGTTCCTAAGACCTTATGGTTAAGAGATGAAGTAGGAGATAATCAGGAAGCAAAAAGAGAGGTTAAAAAATTTAATGAGCAAGATGTTTTTGCTACTCCTAAGCCTGAACGGCTGATACAAAGAATATTGCAAATAGCAACAAACGAAGGCGACTGGGTTCTTGATTCGTTTGCTGGATCCGGTACAACAGGAGCGGTGGCGCATAAGATGGGGCGACGTTGGATTATGATTGAGCTTGGCGAACATTGCCATACGCATATTATTCCACGGATGAAGCGAGTGATTGATGGAACGGATCAAGGCGGAATTAGTAAAGCTGTCAATTGGCAAGGCGGCGGCGGTTTCCGCTATTATAAACTAGCACCAAGCTTATTAAAGAAAGACAAATTCGGCAATTGGATTATCAACCCAGAATATAATGCCGAAATGCTTGCGGAAGCGATGTGTAAACATGAGGGATTTACGTACAATCCAGACCCGCACGTCTTTTGGAAACAAGGTCAATCGACAGAAAATGATTTTATTTTCACAACAACGCAGCTTGTCACTCACCAAATGGTCGCTGGCATTGTAGAACAAATGAAAGAAAATGAAACGCTGTTGATTTGCTGCAAGGCATACAATGTAAATGTAGATGAGTTCCCACAAATAACGATTAAGAAAATACCGCAAGCGATTTTAAATAAATGTGAATTTGGTCGTGACGACTACAGCTTAAACGTCAACAACTTGCCGATGAAAGAAAGAGAACCAGAACAATTAGAGCTATTTTAGGGGGAAAAGGTCATGAATCGTATCGTTAGCGCTATTTCATCCCGTCTTAGCCTGCGTAAACCACAAAAAGAGTCGTTAGAAATTCTTGCCGAAGTGATTGAACGCTTCGGCTTAAATAAACAAAACGATCCCCAATCATTACAAGAGAAGTTAGCTGCTGTTAATGCCCGATTCCCAAGCGTAACAGATTTTGAACGCGAATTCCCTTCGCTCTGTTTTGCATTGGCAACAGGTGTCGGGAAAACCCGTTTAATGGGGGCGTTTATTGCTTATTTACATATGGCAAAAGGAATTCGCAACTTCTTTGTGTTAGCACCGAACTTAACGATTTATGAAAAATTAATCCAAGATTTTACACCAAATACACCGAAGTATGTATTTAAGGGGCTTTCATCGTTCGCAAATAAACAGCCAAATATTATTACAGGGGATAACTATGAACAACAAGCCCTCTTTTTAGAAGATCCTCTAGCTGTAAATATTAATATTTTCAATATATCTAAGATTAACAGCGAAGTAAGGAGCGGAAAATCGCCGCGTATTAAACGGTTAAGTGAATATTTAGGACAGAGCTATTACGATTACTTAAAAGCGCTTCCTGACCTTGTGCTATTAATGGACGAATCGCATCGTTATCGCGCAACGGCAGGGGTAAAAGCAATTAACGAATTAAATCCGATTCTTGGTTTGGAATTAACTGCGACCCCGCAAGTCGAGAGCGGAAGCAAAACGATTCCGTTTAAAAACGTGATTTACAGCTATCCTCTTTATAAAGCGATGGAAGATGGGTATGTAAAAGAACCTGCTGTTGCAACGAGGGAAAATTTCAATCCAGAGAAATTAAATCAGGATCAGTTAGAGCGTTTAAAACTTGAAGACGGCGTTCGAGTTCATGAGGAAACAAAACTAGAATTAGAACTATATGCTCGTGAAAACAACGAAAAATTAGTTAAGCCGTTTATTCTTGTTGTGGCTCAAGATACGAAACACGCAGAAGATCTCATGAATATGATGGAAAGCGACGACTTTTTTGAAGGACGTTATAAAGGAAAAGTCATTACCGTTCATTCCAATCAGCGTGGGGAAGAAAAAGATGAAACAATTAAAGAACTGTTAGCGCTTGAAGATCCTCATTCAAAAGTAGAAATTGTTATCCATGTGAATATGTTAAAGGAAGGCTGGGACGTCACAAATTTATATACGATTATTCCGCTTCGAGCGGCAAATTCAAAAACGTTAGTTGAACAATCGATTGGCCGCGGTCTTCGTCTTCCATATGGAAAACGAACAGGTGTGCCAGCGGTTGATCGTTTAACGATTATTGCCCATGATAAATTCCAAGAAATTATTGATGAAGCGAACAACCCTACTTCGATTATCCGCCGAGGTGTTGTTATTGGTCGTGATATAGCACAGACGGAGAAAAAAATGATTGTCGTTGAATCAAACGTAGAAGCTACGCTCGTTGAGCAGCTTGTCGGTGAAAATAAACCTGTTACTCCTGAGGAAGAAAAGAAAATTGAACTAAAGAAAAGTATTGCAGAAACTGTGGTGAAAACTATTGCAAATAAGCAAACGTTGTATAGTTCCAAACAATTAAAAGACCCTTCAGTCCAGCAACAGATCATTCATGAAGTCAATGAGCTTTACGCATCGTCTCAGTTGTCCTTATTTGAAGAGGAGTCGCAAAAAATAGTGGAAAACATGGTGGCAAAGGCGGTTGAGTTAATTCCTGATTTGTCCATTGAAATTCCAAGGGTGATTTTACAACCGGCAGGTGACATTTCATGGGGTTATCACGATTTTGATTTAGATTGCAGTTCGATTCCGAAATTGCAGCCAGTTGCGGAAAATATTTTAATTGAGCATTTACGTACTCACGAAAGAGAATTATTGCGAATTAAAAAAGACGTCCGAGAAGCAGAAGAGCATTTAGAAAATTATATTGTGTTTCATCTCATGGATTATCCAAACATTTCGTATGATGACCATGCGGAATTGCTATATAAACTATCAGGACAACTCATTGATTATCTTCGTAGTTATTTGAAAGAAGATGATGTAAAAAATGTTGTTATTTACAATGCACAACGACTAGCTCAACTTATTTATGTACAAATGAAAGCACATTATTATGAAGAGCAAACGAATTATGAAGTGATTGTTCGGGTAGGATTCGACACATTAAAGAGCAACGTAGTAACCGTCGATGCTGATGAAGAAGTGCGCGATTTTCGCCAACCGATTACGAATAAATCCTCGATTCGTGGCATGTGCTTTGGCGGCTTTACAAAATGCTTATATCGAACGCAAAAATTCGAATCTGACGCCGAACGTAGATTCGCCGTCATTTGTGAAAGCGATCCATCCGTTTTAAAATGGCTGAAACCAACGCAAAACCATATCAAAATTTACTACAACCAGACAAAAGCATACATTCCAGACTTCATTGTGGAAACAAACGAAAAAATGTATATATGTGAAATCAAAGCGACCAATAAAATCGAAGACGATAAAGAAGTCAAAGCAAAAGCGAAAGCAGCGATCACTTGGTGCCAACACGCCTCCAACCACGCCCGCGAAAACAACGGGAAAGAATGGATATACTTGCTAATCCCACACGATGATGTTGATTCGAATAAGACGATAAAAGGGTTGGAGGCACTATACAGACAAAATTAGCGAAGGAAGATACAACTCAGCCATATCTATTTACGACAGAAGTTGCTAAAACTTCTGTCTTTTTTTATTTTATGACAAGATTCGACAGAATTTTTTGTGGAATTTATGTAGGATAAGGATAGACGTTTTTAACGAGAGTAGAGAGTGGTATGGGGACTTTCCCATATCGTAGTTAAACTTAGGTACATTTATAAAATCGATCACTATTATTTAATGCTGTTGCTGATGCAAGTACGCGCGCTGATATAGGGGATACTATCCTTTACGAAGAAAAATGATCACAAAAAATTTATAACGATCGAATGCACAAAGAGGTGAAGATGGTGGCTGTTCCGGATTATCAAAGCTTCATGCTTCCATTACTAAAAATTTTAGGTGATCAGAAGGAGCACAGTTTAAAAGAAATCATGGAAAAATTAGCATCGGAGTTTAACCTTTCAAAAGAAGAGCAAAAAGAGCTTTTGCCCAGTGGAAGACAATCGAAGTTTGTAAATCGAGTTGGATGGGCAAGAACTTATTTAAAAAAAGCGGGACTCCTTAAAAATGTTTCGAGAGGAAATTTCATTATTACTGAACGCGGTCTGGATGTTTTGAAAAGCAATCCGCCTGCCATCGACGTGAAATACTTAGAGCAATTTTCTGAATTTATTGAGTTTAGAAATGCCACAAAAAATGAAAATGGAGATAGTAAAGATAAGACAATGTCTGTTGTTCACAGTACGAATGGGACTCCAGAAGAGATTCTCGAATCTAGTTACCAAACTTTAAGACAGGAACTCGCAAATGAACTGCTCGAGCGCATCAAAAAATGTTCCCCCGCATTTTTTGAAAAACTTGTGGTCGACTTGTTAGTAGCTATGGGATACGGTGGCTCGCGGAGTGATGCAGGACGTGCGATCGGGAAAAGTGGGGATGAAGGAATTGATGGTATTATCAATGAGGACAAACTAGGGTTGGACGTCGTTTACATTCAAGCTAAACGTTGGGAAAATACTGTTGGTCGTCCCGTTGTTCAAGCGTTTGCTGGCAGCTTAGAAGGGCAAAGAGCAAGGAAAGGGGTTCTCATTACGACCTCAACATTCTCGCAAGAAGCAAAGGACTACGTGAAAGTCATTGAAAAGAAAATTGTTTTAATTGATGGCGAAAGACTTGCTCAATTAATGATTGACCACGATATTGGAGTATCAGAACAAGCAAGATATATTGTTAAAAGAATTGATATCGATTATTTTGGAGACGAGGAGATTTGATCGGCCAACTTGGTACGGTGCCTGTCACGCCCCGAGGATTGGCGAGATTTGTAGAAATAGAGAGTCATAGCGCGTGTACTCCTCCGTGATCTTTGACTCTCTTTACTTTTTATTGTAGGAAATGTGCCTTCACATTTTGAAATTCAAATTGTTCCTTTAGGGACGCCTGCGATACGATTAGGGTTGGCTGTTTTTGTTCTCGCTGTTGAAAAAGTGTATTTTGCGTTTTCACATTGCAGCAAGCGGGTTGAGAAATATCTTGTTGCGGAAGGAGTATTTTGAGAATATTTTGGTGATGAGGTCACGAATGTCGTTAATGGAGATGTCGTGTAATACGTAAAGGGTAATATGTTCGAATAAAAATGCTAACGTTCTTTCTAAACCCCTCTGCTTTCGATATAGGCTTTGACAAATTCGCCGTAAGCTTTCTTATCCATTATGGGATTTACATAATTTAACTTTCGATCTTTATAAGTATAGTTCTCTCGAATCCAGCGAAAGTCTTTATCGTTATTACTAACTAATGTGGCATTATGTATAAGAGCTGCAGCTGCAACAAGAGCGTCTGGTGCTTTAATACTCTTTTTGCGTGTACGATCGGCTCTTGCTTTCCTTCTTATGTCAGCTGCTAGCTCTGTATCTTCTCTAGTGATGTCATAAATTTGATCAGCCAGTTGAATATATCCTTTTCTATTTTCTCTTATGTCAGGATCTGTTTCGATTTCGAAATGAGACATGATCTCCATCTCAATCAAGGTAGTCATAATAATCTCTGCCTCATCTTCAATTAGCTGTTCGATGAACTCCACTGCATCAGGGTGATGTTAGACTAAAAAGTAGACACAGATTATTATAGTAATAATAGACTAAAAAATGAGGTGTCTACATGACAAAAAAACAAAGGCGGTACGAAGAAGACTTTAAGCGTCAAACTGTTCGTTATATTTTGGAGGAAGCGAAATCCGTTGCACAAGTGGCTCGGGAGCTCAAAATTAATGAAAATACGCTTCACGGTTGGGTGAAAAAGTATAAGCAAGAACCAGAAATATCAGAAACCCAAACTTTTCGAACTGAAGACCACGAAGTTCGTGAACTGAAGAAACGTATTCGGGATCTAGAGGAGGAAAACTCCATCTTAAAAAAGGCGATGCACTT
>NZ_FOJQ01000028.1 GCF_900111795.1 Anoxybacillus pushchinoensis
ACCAACTAGCTAATGCGCCGCGAGCCCATCCTGTAGCGGCAGCTTGCGCCGCCTTTCAACGAAACGTCATGCGACATTTCGTGTTATCCGGTATTAGCACCGATTTCTCGGTGTTATCCCCGTCTACAGGGCAGGTTGCCCACGTGTTACTCACCCGTCCGCCGCTAACGATTCAAAAGCAAGCTTTTGAATCGTCCGCTCGACTTGCATGTATTAGGCACGCCGCCAGCGTTCGTCCTGAGCCAGGATCAAACTCTCCATAGAAAGTTTATCTCTCTAGCTTCATACGCTTTTCGCTTCGTTCAGTTTTCAAGGAACATGTTTGTCGTTTTTAAGCGACTTTTTCAATATAACATTTAGTGTTTTCTTTGTCAACACTTTTTTCTTTTGTTTTTTTACATGTTATTTTTAACACGGACGTTTAGTAATATATCATATTTGTTCATATTTAAGCAAGATGTTTTTTACTTTCTTTTGAAAAAATGAGTGAGGAAAAAACACCTCACTCATTAAATTTCCAAACGATTATTTATGACGCATTTGAGGGAACAACAATACATCACGAATAGATGGTGAGTTCGTCAACAACATAACAAGACGATCGATACCGATCCCTAATCCACCCGTTGGTGGCATACCGTATTCTAACGCTTCGATGAAATCTTCATCCATTTCATGCGCTTCGTCATTTCCTTGTTCCTTTTCTTTCAATTGCGCCTCAAATCTTTCACGCTGATCGATCGGATCGTTTAATTCTGTAAATGCATTAGCGTGCTCACGCGCAACGATAAACAATTCAAATCGATCCGTAAATCGTGGGTCTTTAGGATTTTTCTTCGCCAGCGGTGAAATTTCAACTGGATGACCGTAAATAAACGTCGGCTGAATGAGATATTGCTCTACTTTTTGTTCGAAAAACTCGTTAACAATATGACCAAATGTCATATGCGGAGCTACTTCTACTCCATGCTCTTTCGCTAGTTGCCGAGCTTCCTCATCGCTCATATGCTTCCAAAAATCAACACCAACATATTCTTTGATCGCATCGACCATATGAAGTCGTTTCCATGAAGGTGTTAAATCTACCTCATATTCTCCGTATTGCACTTTTGTAGTTCCGAGAACTTCCTGAGCAATATGGGCAATCATATCCTCTGTTAGCTTCATAATGTCTGTGTAATCAGCATATGCCTCGTAAAGTTCAAGCATCGTAAATTCCGGGTTGTGGCGCGTCGAAATTCCTTCATTACGGAACACGCGACCAATTTCATATACTTTTTCTAGTCCACCAACAATTAAACGTTTTAAATGCAACTCAATTGCAATACGCATATAAAATGTCATATCTAAAGCGTTATGATGCGTAATAAATGGACGTGCCGCAGCTCCCCCAGCAATCGAGTGCATCATTGGCGTCTCTACTTCTAAATACCCTTTTTGATCTAGATAACGGCGCATCGATTGAATGATTAAACTACGTGTAATAAATGTTTTTTTACTCTCTGGATTCATAATTAAATCAAGGTAACGTTGACGATAGCGTTGTTCAATATCTTTCAATCCATGATACTTTTCAGGAAGCGGGCGCAACGATTTTGTCAACATCTCATATGAATGGACTTTAATGGACAATTCGCCTACTTTTGTTTTAAAAACTACACCACGGACTCCAACGATATCTCCTAAATCCGATGTATCAAAAATTTCATACTGTTCTTCGCCAACATCGTCTTTACGAACATAAATTTGGATTTGTCCTGTCAAATCTTGAATGTGTGCAAAACCCGCTTTCCCTTTGCCGCGCTTCGTCATAATTCGACCGGCAATAGACACATGAATCTGCTTCTCTTCGAGCTCTTCTTTCGATAAATGGCTATACAACGTAAACAACTCTTCCGCTTTATGTGTACGCTCAAATCGTTTTCCAAATGGATCGATTCCTTGTTCGCGTAACTTATGTAACTTTTCACGACGAACTAATAGCTGATCATTTAATTCTTCATGTGACATACTAACGTTCACTCCAATGACCTTTTATTTTTTAAGACATACTGTCAGCTTAAGCTGACAGTATGCTTTTTACACTTCCATCACAACATCGCTTTCTTTTGCCTCAACTTCTTCTACAAAATTCATAAGCAACGCCACAAGCTCATCGCGCGTTTGACATTCGTTAATGGCGTTGCGCACTTTAGCGTTTCCACGAATACCTTTCAAATACCACGCAGCATGTTTGCGCATTTCTTTCACAGCGATATACTCATTTTTCAGAGCAATTAAGCGATCCAAATGTAAAATGCAAACTTCAATTTTTTCGCGAACAGATGGCTCCGGAATGAGCTCGCCCGTTTCTAAATAGCGAACCGTACGATAAATCATCCACGGATTACCGAGAGCAGCCCGGCCAATCATCACACCATCGACACCGGTTTGTTCTAACATTCGCTTCGCATCTTGAGGAGTTTGCACATCACCGTTACCGATGACAGGGATGTTAACCGCTTCCTTCACTTGTTTAATGACGTTCCAGTCTGCTTTTCCTTCATACATTTGTACACGCGTTCGACCGTGAACAGCCACAGCTTTTCCACCTGCCCGTTCTACCGCTTGGGCATTCTCAACAGCATAAATATGATTTTCATCCCAACCGATTCGCATTTTTACCGTGACAGGCTTCTCCACCGCATCGACGACGGCGGCTACCATGTCGTAAATTTTATTTGGATCTAACAACCACTTTGCTCCCGCGTCACACTTCGTAATTTTTGGAACAGGGCATCCCATGTTAATATCAATAATATCGGCGTTCGTATGTTGATCTACATATTTAGCGGCTTGTACAAGCGTCTCTTTTTCCCCACCAAAAATTTGCAAGCTCAATGGTTTTTCACGCTCGTCAATATAAAGCATGCCCATTGTTTTTGGGTTATTAAATAAAATCGCTTTATCGCTAACCATCTCTGCACAAACAAGTCCTGCACCAAACTCCTTTACAGTTAGACGAAATGCTGAATTACATACCCCTGCCATCGGTGCAAGTACAACAGGGTTATTAATTTGTACATTTCCGATTTTAAACATTAAACTCCCTCCTTTCGTAAAGTTGTTCCTCGACCGCTTCACGACTCTTCCATATGCGAACCCCTTGATGTGACAACTGGTCAATGTAAGAACGTAAAGGACGTTGAACAGACGGAATGATCAGTGATTCATCTATTTCAAATAACGGGATTAACACAAACGCCCGTTCAAACATGCGCGGATGTGGAATAATAAGTTGTTCTGTTTCAATATTTTCGTGATTATATAACAAAATGTCAAGGTCTAACGTCCGCGGCCCCCAACGAACTTTCCGCTTACGGCCAAACATTTTCTCGATGTTCATTGTCGCTGTTAATAAAGCTAGCGGGGATAGTGATGTACTGACTTTCACAACCATATTTAAAAAACACGCCTGATCAACGTATCCAATAGGATCTGTTTCATAAACGGAAGATGTCGCTAAAACAGAAATACATTCATGGTCATGTAACGCTTTCACTGCTTGAAGCAAATATGCAAAGCGATCCCCTATGTTTGATCCTAACGCAATATAAGAAATATGTTCCATTTCTAACGTCCTCTCGTAATTTCAACCGCCACATAAGCATAATGACCTTTAATTGGTGGATTAGGCTTTGTCACCTTCACTGTACACGATGACGCTGTTTCATACGCGGATAAAATTTGCTCAGCAATCTGTTCTGCTACCGCTTCAATAAGTCTAAAAGGCTTGCCTTCAACGATGCTTTGACATATGTCGTATATATGCGCGTAATTAATCGTTTCGCTCAAATCATCAGTAATGCCTGCTCTTTGTAAGTTCGTTTCGATTGTGACATCAACATAAAAACGTTGGCCAAGTTTATTCTCCTCCGGAAACACCCCATGATAACCGTAAAATTCCATTTGACTAATGTAAATTTTATCCCGCATTTTCTTCACCTTTTCCAAGCATTGCATCCATCATTTTAGCCATTCGAGCAATCGGTAAAACATCGTGCACACGAACAATGTGCACTCCTTTTGCAATGCCTAGGCAAACAGTTGCTCCTGTTCCTTCTAGTCGGTCATGAACTGGCAGATCAAGCACATGACCGATAAATGATTTTCGCGATGTTCCTAACAAAATAGGATAACGAAGCACAGCAAGCTCGTCCAATCGGCGCATCACTTGTAAATTATGTTCAACTGTTTTCGCAAATCCGATACCCGGGTCAATAATGATTTGCTCGTCTTTTACACCAGCCTGCTTCACTATATGAACGCTCTCTCTTAAATCATGAATTATATCTGAAATGAGATCTTTATAATTGCGATCGTGACGATTATGCATTAATACGATAGGCACACCGTAAGTAGCCGCTACTTCAGCCATACTCGAGTCTGCTTTCGCCCCCCAAACATCATTAATCATCGTCGCTCCTACCTCAATGGCTTGCTTCGCTACTTCCGCTTTATACGTATCGATCGAAATGGGCACATCAACCGCACGGGCAACCGCTTTTACGACCGGAATTACACGACGCAACTCTTCTTCAAGCGATACCTTCTCAGCCCCCGGACGAGTTGATTCCCCACCAATATCAATGATATGTGCCCCTTCAGCTACAAGTTGCTTAGCCCGTTCAACCGCCTGCTCTACATGACAAAACTTTCCCCCATCAGAAAAAGAGTCAGGTGTGGCATTTAAAATCCCCATAATAATCGTTTGTTTTTTTAAATGGAGCTTATGTTTTCCGCAGTAAATAACATCAATCAATGAGTGTTCTCACCCTTTCTGTCATACCTCGTCCATAATTGTTTTGTAAACGATGCGTACGCATACTTCAGCCGGCTTGTAATTTCCCCACATTTCCCGGGATATATATCACCATCCAATCGACAAACCGGCACAATTTCTTGGATGGAATTCGTTAAAAATATTTCATCTGCTTCTTTAAGATGTTGTAATACATAAAATCCTTCTTGTACATGAATGCCCCACGAACACAACAAATCTATCACAAACATTCGTGTAACACCATTTAAAATACCCGTTTGCACCGAAGGAGTATATACGACACCATCTTTTGCCCAAAAAACGTTTGAAACGATTCCCTCTGCTACAAATCCGTCTTGTGTAAGGAAAATACCTTCCACGTGTGCATCTTTGCCGATTTCCCACTTACCTAAAATATTGTTCAAATAATGGTGTGACTTCAAACGGATATACCCTTCTGGTGTATTTCTTCTTATTCGTAACGTTTGGCAAACTTTTTCCTCTGCAAACGTCGGAACAGGTTTCATGTACATAATAACCGTTGGCGCTGTGTATTTATCCACTTGTAACCCCACATCACCAACACCAGCCGATATATTTAAACGCACATATGCATCGCGATAACCGTTTGCCTCCAACAGTCGGGAGAGAATATGCATCACTTCGTCCCGCGTTATAAAAAACGAGATGTTTAACATATTTAACCCATCGTGAAGGCGCGTTAAATGATCGTCAAGTAAAAAAGGATGTCCATCATATACGCGAAACGTTTCAAACAAACCGAGTCCATACATAAAGCCGTGATCAAATGGGGAAATGCGAGCATCTTCCTTCGTCACGATTTGTCCGTTAACATAAATAAACATGCGCCATCACTTTCACTTATATAACGTAATAAAATTTTTAAGCATTTCTAAGCCAAACTCAGTCATAATTGATTCGGGATGAAATTGAACACCTTCAACAGGCAACGTTTTATGACGAATCGCCATAATTTCTCCTCCCTCCGTCCATGCGGAGATCTCAAAACAATCCGGTAATGTGTCCCTTTTTACAATTAAAGAATGATACCGAGTAGCAACAAACGGATTAGGAATGTGTTCAAAAATTGTTTTTCCATCGTGGAAAATCGTTGATGTTTTTCCGTGCATTAGACGCTCTGCTCTTACCACTTCACCACCGAATACTTGAGCGATAGATTGATGACCGAGACATACACCGAAAATAGGAATTTTTCCAGCAAAATATTGAATGGCCTCCATACTAATTCCAGCTTCGTTTGGACTACATGGACCAGGCGAAATCATTAAAAAATGCGGTTGAAGTTGTTCAATTTGCGCAATCGTCACTTCATCATTTCGTCTGACAATGAGCTCTTCGCCTAATTGACCTAAATATTGGACTAGATTATACGTAAACGAATCGTAATTATCAATCATTAAAATCATTTCGCTCACCTCATACTTAATTGTACATGCTCTTCTTCGCTCAGCTCTTTTGCTTTCCATAAGGCAAATGCTTTCTTTAAACATTCTTTGTACTCATATTCCGGTTGGGAATCAATAACAATTCCCGCCCCTGCTTGTACATATGCAAGGCCATCTTTAGCAACCATCGTGCGAATCGCAATATTTAACTCCATGTCACCATTAAATGCAATCCAGCCGATTGAGCCAGTATAAATACCACGCCGAACAGGTTCAAGTTCTTCGATAATTTCCATCGTCCGTACTTTCGGCGCCCCTGTGATCGTTCCCCCAGGGAAAACAGCCGCTATCACATCAAATGCATCTTTTCCTTCCGCTAGCTGCCCAGAGACGTGTGAAACGAGATGCATAACATGGGAATATTTCTCAATGACCATAAACTCATCTACCTTTACTGTCCCGTATGCACATACACGTCCAAGGTCATTACGCTCAAGATCCACGAGCATCACATGCTCCGCTCGTTCTTTTTCGTTTGCTAATAAAGACTGAGCAATTTGTTCATCTTCTTGAATAGTTTTACCGCGCGAACGTGTTCCTGCAATTGGGCGGGTGCTTATACATTTTCCTTTCTTTTTGACGAGCAACTCTGGGGAGCCGCTTACGATTTGAAATTCAGGAAAATGCATGTATGCCATATACGGCGATGGATTTAATGTACGCAACTTTTCATAAATCGAAATAGGATGCGTAAATAGCCGTCTTGACTGTCGAACGGACAAGTTTACTTGAAATACGTCCCCTTGTGCAATATAATCCCGTACCTTTTCGACCGCTTCCATAAACTGTTCCTCGCTCATCGATACCGATTCTTCTTTCTCGTAGCTTGGAATAAACGGACGAGAAACATCAGAAGTGTCCATTGTCCACAGCTTTTCATATTGCTCAAGACGTTGACGCGCTTTCTGTTCTTCTCCATCTACGTAATGAGTAATCAAATAAAGAGCCGACTCTTCGTGATCATATACAAACACATCATCAAACACTAAGAAATACAAATCAGGCACTTGTAAATCGTCACGTGCGATTGAAGGAAGCTTTTCGATGTAACGGGCACAATCATAACTAATATATCCGATGGCTCCACCTTGGAAATCAGGACCTTCTTCTCGCGAATCGACTTCCCATTGACTGAACCACGTTTTTAAAGATTTCAATATATTTCCTTCAAACGTTTCTGTACAATGTTTTTGCCACACTGTTAATTTGTCGTTTTTCCCAATGATCACAGCAAAAGGATGTAAGCCGATAATGCTATATCGACCGTCCCGACCGCTCTCAAGTAAGACATGGTGCAATTGTTGTCGTGCCAACGCCTTATATTGTGAAAACCAATCGCGATGTGCGTACGAGACCTTTTTCATCATTGTCCGTCGCCTCTGCTTGCTCACAGATGTCACTCCTCTCCATCAGTCCATACGCTTATTGTACAACGAACGGACGGAAACAATCACGAAAAAAAATTCGGCAAGAAGCTTCTTGCCGAATTTATTCTTCAAATTGGTATAACGCCGTGCTTAAATAACGCTCGCCGTTGCTCGGAATGATGGCTAATACTTTCTTTCCTTTTCCTAGTTTTTTCGCTACTTGCAACGCCACATGGATCGCTGCACCGGATGAAATGCCTCCCAAAATTCCTTCTTGACGAGCAGCTAAACGAGCAGCTGCAAACGCTTCTTCTGTTTTTACCGTAACTACTTCATCGTAAATGGATGTATTTAAAATGTCCGGAACAAAACCTGCTCCAATTCCTTGTATTTTATGTGGCCCTGGCTTTCCGCCAGAAAGTACAGGAGAATCCGCTGGTTCAACCGCATAAATTTTAATGTTCGGATATGCTTGGCGCAACACTTCTCCTGCCCCTGTGATCGTTCCACCCGTTCCAATGCCAGCTACAAAGGCATCTAGTTGATCGCCCATTTGCTCAACAATTTCTTTCCCTGTTGTTAAACGGTGTACTTCTGGATTCGCTTCGTTTTTAAATTGTTGAGGCATAAAATAACCGTGCTCTTGCGCTAGCTGCTCCGCCTTTTGAATAGCCCCACGCATTCCTTCGCTACCCGGCGTCAGCACAAGCTCCGCCCCGTAAGCACGAAGTAAATTACGGCGCTCTAGGCTCATCGTATCCGGCATGACGAAAATAGCTTTATATCCTTTCGCAGCAGCGACCATCGCTAATCCAATGCCTGTATTTCCGCTTGTTGGTTCAATGATCGTATCGCCCGGTTGAATTTTTCCAGCTTTCTCAGCTGCTTCAATCATTGCTAGTGCAATCCGATCTTTGACACTGCTTCCCGGATTCATAAACTCTAGTTTTAAATATACGTCTGCGCTGTCTTCATCAACGATGCGATTCAACTTTACTACCGGTGTTTGCCCAATCAACTCTGTAATCGATTGTACTACACGTGCCATTTCATCCACCTCTAATCCCGAGTATTTTTATCGAATTTGTAACTAATTTATCAGTTATTTTCGAAATTGTCAATCATTTATTGTTGTTTTGCTAATTTTTTTAACTCCTCAAGATCTTCGACTGAAAATGTGTACGTTTCGTTACAAAAATGACAAGACGCCTCAGCCTTTCCTTCTTCATCAATCATTTGCTGAATTTCTTCTACCCCTAAGCTAATGATTGCATCTGCTACACGCTCACGCGAACAGCGACAAACAAAAGATACAGGCATCTTCTCGAGAATGTTCACATGTTGTTCTCCACCAAGCAGTTCGTATAAAATTTGTTCTGGCGTCAAACCACTTTCGATCATTTTGGAGATTGGTGGAATCGCCGCTAAACTTTTTTCAATATTCGCAATCGTTTTTTCTTCTGCCCCCGGCATGAGTTGTAAAATAAAACCACCGGCCGCTAATATTGTATAGTCACGGTTAACTAACACTCCCACACCAACGGATGATGGTGTTTGTTCAGAAGAGACAAAGTAATATGTAAAGTCTTCACCAAGCTCCCCGGAAACGAGCGGGACTTGTCCTGTAAAATAGTCGCGCAATCCTAAGTCTTTCACTACAGTCAATGTTCCGTTTGTTCCAACCGCCCGAGCAACATCAAGCTTTCCGTTTGCGTTTAGCTCAAAATGCACGTGCGGATTTGATACATAGCCGCGCACCTGACCTTTTGCGTTGCTATCGACAAGAATATGTCCGATCGGACCCCCGCCCTCAATTTTAATGGTAATTTGACTATCACCTTTTAACATCGCTCCCATCATTACACCTGCCGTCATGGCGCGACCCAATGCTGCCGAAGCTGTTGGCCATGTTTGATGGCGACGTTGAGCTTCGCGAACCGTTTCTGTTGTTCGCACGGCATATGCCCGCACTTGACCATCATACGCGAGCGCTTTCACTAAATAGTCTGTCATAGCTGTCACTCACCTTTCTTATTTCGCTCATATAACAATTGTAATCCTTTTAACGTTAAAAATGGATCGACGATATCAATCGCATTCGATTCATGGGCAATTAATGATGCTAATCCCCCTGTAGCAATGACTTTCGGTGGAACCGCGCTTTTTTCTTTCATCCGTGCAACAATTCCCTCCACTTGCCCAACATATCCGTATAAAATGCCTGCCTGCATCGCACTCACTGTATTTTTCCCAATAATATCGTCTGGACGGGCGATTTCAATGCGCGGAAGCTTCGCCGCACGAGAATAGAGTGCTTCTGTGGAGATTGTAACCCCCGGCGCAATAGCCCCTCCCATATATTGCTTATGCTCATTAATATAGCAGTATGTCGTCGCTGTACCGAAATCGACAATAATAAGCGGTGCACCATACAGATGGATACCTGCTACAGCATTAACGATCCGATCGGCACCTACTTCTTTCGGGTTATCATACTTAATATTAAGCCCTGTCTTAATTCCCGGGCCAACAATAAGCGGTTTAATGTGAAAGTATTTTGTACACATTCGCTCAAGCGCAAACATAATCGGTGGCACAACAGAAGAAATAATAATGCCATCAATGTCAGAAAAATGTAAACCGACATCTTGCAGCAACATTTTGATCATCATTCCATATTCATCTTCTGTTTTGTTTCGGCTCGTTTCGATGCGCCAATGAAACTTCAACTCATCTCCATCATATACACCTAGTACTGTATTTGTATTTCCAACATCCAATACAAAAATCATCGCTCATCCCTACTTTTTCGCAAATTGTTCCTTTTTCATCATATCACATTCGCTTAGGTGGACGGTAAAAAAAGATGCCTCTTATAAAAAGAGACACCTTTATTCTTCCTTTTTCGTTTGAATATTGACTTTTACTTCTTCTTGCTTTTCACCGTTGCGGTTCGGCAGCGTGCCGTGTTCGAATAGATGCTTAATTTGCTCGGCATCAAGCGTTTCAACTTCAAGCAACGTGTTAGCGATTAAATCTAGCTTGTCGCGATTTTCCGTTAATAGACGCCTTGCTTTCTCATAACATTCTTTAATCATTCGCTGCATCTCAAGATCAATTTCGTATGCAATTTGATCGCTGTAGTTTTGTTCGTTATGCAAGTCGCGTCCTAAAAACACTTGGCCGTGAGATTGACCAAACTGCATCGGTCCTAGCTTTTCGCTCATACCAAACTCCGTAACCATGCGGCGAGCAATGCTTGTTGCACGTTGGAAGTCGTTATGCGCTCCCGTACTTACTTCACCAAATACAATTTCCTCAGCAACACGTCCACCGAGAAGTCCTGTAATTTTATCGAGCAGCTCTGGTTTTGTCATAAAATAACGGTCTTCTTTTGGCAACATGACTGCATATCCGCCCGCTTGCCCTCGCGGTACAATCGTTACTTTATGCACCATTTCCGCATCAGCAAGCACCATACCAATGACGGTATGACCTGCTTCGTGATACGCAACAATTTTTCTTTCTTTTTCCGAAATGACACGGCTTTTCTTTGCTGGACCAGCAATAACACGGTCTGTCGCTTCGTCAATATCGCTCATATCGATTTTTTTCTTGTTGCGGCGAGCAGCGACGAGGGCTGCTTCATTTAGTAAGTTCTCTAAATCAGCGCCAGAAAAACCAGGTGTCCGCATCGCAATAACTTTTAAATCAACAGATTCATCGAGCGGCTTGTTGCGCGCATGCACACGAAGAACCGCCTCGCGTCCTTTCACATCTGGACGGTCAACCGTAATTTGACGGTCAAAGCGCCCTGGACGTAAAAGAGCAGGGTCTAAAATGTCAGGACGGTTTGTCGCAGCGATAATAATAATTCCCTCATTGCCGCTGAATCCATCCATTTCAACAAGCAACTGGTTTAACGTTTGCTCCCGTTCATCATGGCCTCCGCCTAAACCGGCACCACGCTGACGTCCAACCGCATCAATCTCATCAATGAAAATGATACAAGGGGCGTTTTTCTTCGCTGTTTCAAACAAATCACGCACACGCGAAGCACCGACACCAACGAACATCTCGACGAAATCTGAACCGCTAATAGAGAAGAACGGAACACCCGCTTCTCCTGCGACCGCTCTGGCTAACAACGTTTTTCCTGTCCCGGGCGGTCCAACAAGGAGAACACCTTTCGGGATGCGAGCGCCGAGCTCTACAAATTTGCGAGGATCTTTTAAAAACTCAACGATTTCAACGAGTTCTTGCTTTTCTTCGTCCGCACCAGCTACATCTTTAAAGCGAACGCGCTTTTTCTCTTCGTTATACAACTTCGCACGGCTTTTGCCGAAATTCATCACTCGGCTGCCGCCACCTTGAGCTTGATTTAATAAAAAGAAGAACAAAATAAAAATGATGATAAACGGGATAATAGACGTAAAAAATGTCACCCATCCGCTCGTTTCATCCGCAGGCAACACTTCTACTTTTGCCTGTTTTGCAGCCTCATCAATTCGTTGAAGAATTTGTGGGCTATTTGCGACGTAGGTCGTGAAAAACTGTCCTTCGGCATATGTTTTCAGCTGTCCTCGAATTTGATAAACGCCTCGCTCTGGCTTCAACGAGACGTACTTCACATCACCATTTTCTAGATGAGTAATGAACGCATCGTACGTCATCCGCTCTGCACGCTGATTGCCGCCATTTAAAAAACTTACAACGCCAATGACGACAAGAAAAATTAGTAAGTAAAAGATTGTATTACGGAAAATGCGGTTCATCTCCTACCTCCTCCCACACTTAAAACACGCTATAGTCAATAGTATCATAGAAAAACGTTCCAAAACAAACGATGTGCATGAAAAATTATTTACTGTATACTTCCGGTTTTAACACACCGATGTACGGAAGATTTCGGTATTTCTCACAATAGTCTAACCCATAACCGACAACAAATTCATCTGGGACGATAAAACCGACATAATCTGCTTCGATATTTGCCTTTCGACCAGACGGTTTATCAAGCAACGTCACAATTTTAATCGATTTCGCTTTACGATAACGGAATAAGTCCGCTAAATAACTTAACGTTAACCCGCTATCAATAATATCTTCAATGATGAGAACATCACGACCTTCAATCGATGTGTTTAAGTCTTTTAAAATTTTCACCTCACCCGATGATACCGTTGCATGACCGTAACTTGATACGTCCATAAAATCGATTTCTAAATATGTATCGATATGCTTAATCAAGTCTGCCATAAACGGCATCGCACCTTTGAGCACACCGACCGCGAGCGGAAAGCGACCGTCATATTCTTTTGTCAATAATGCACCTAGTTCTTTTACTTTTTGCTGAATTTGCTCCTCTGTAATTAAAATTTTTTCCATATCTTGATGCATACCCATATTCTTTCCTCCTACCATCATTCATTGCTTTTTATAGTGTAATATAATATAGCGATTTTTTGTAATATTTGTTGCTGTATAAGCTGATTTTTTTATCCCTGGAATCCATATAATGTTTCCGTTTGCATCTTCGACGATTGGCCATTGATCCCTCTCGTTCATCGGGACTTTTTCATCAATAAAGATACGCCCAACTTTTTTGGCACGTTCCATCCCTTTAACTTTCATGCGATCTCCGTGCTTTCTCGTTCGCACACGAAGAGGTAACACGACTTGATCCACATCAATAACGACGCGTTCATCGCCTGCAATACAAGGATAGTGATCAACAAACTCGCTCATGAGTTGATAGCCATTTGGCAACATAATCGTATCAGGAATATGCATGATAAATTCATATTCGCACGGCTGTTCATATTGAAATGTAAATACGCACGCTTCATATTGACGAATCATTTTTAATCCGTTTGGAAAATGAAGCATACCGGAAGGATGTTTTCGTTCAAAAAAACGTAACACTTGCTCGATATGTATAGAAGACAATGTCGACGGGACATTTCCGTAAAGATAGTTTAATATTAGTTGAATCCCTCGCCTTTGTAAAGGTTTTGGCATGCGCATGAACGAAGGAACATCAACACGAATACGCCCTTCTTGTTCGTTCATGACATGCTTTAGCTTTTCTTTTGTCAGCTGCTCTAAAAATGCCTCATCTTCACTAATGATCTCACTAAACTGTTGAACATGTTCATGAACGCAAACGTTTTCCCGTTTCAAAAAAGGGAGAACGTGATGGCGGAAACGATTGCGTGTATAATCATCTTTGTCGTTGCTCGAGTCATGCCGAGCGTACAGTTCGTTTTCTTGACAATATTGTTCGATTTGTTGCCGATCAATACATAAGAAAGGGCGAATGATATACCCATCGCCAAACGGTCTCTTCACAGGTATACCAGCATATCCTTTCGGCGTACTCCCACGTACAAGCCGCATGAGCACCGTTTCAACTTGATCATCACCGTGGTGGGCTAAAGCAATATATCGCGCTTTATATTTTTTCATCACTTGTTCAAAGAAATCGTATCTGCAATCGCGGGCTGCCTCTTGCACCCCTTTTTTCGTTCGTTTCATATACGCCCGAACGTCATATTTTGTGACCTCACATATAATACTACGTTGCTCGCAAAAATGTTTCACAAAATGCATATCTTCTTCCGATTGTTTTCCTCGCAACATATGGTCGACGTGTGCAACGACAATTTGAATATGATATCGTTCTCGTTCGCTCCATAAAAAATGAAGCAATGCTAATGAATCCGGGCCGCCTGACACGCCAACAACAACGGTTGTACCACACTCAAGCAATTGATGCTTTTCAATAAACTGATGTACAACTTGTAACATACGCACCCTCTTCGCAAACGTCGTTTTTTACAATCGTACCACAACTCAAAACGAACGTACAAAAATTAAAGAATTTGGACGTACAAATAAACAACATACATAAATAAAAGACAAACAAACAAAAACATCGTTTCTAGCAAGCGAAACTTTCGAGCAGCCTTGCCCCGCCGCTTTTCTACCCGAGCAGAAGGCTGTTGCATACATTGCACCAAATCCTTCCTCATTTCATCAGCAGAAGCGTACTTCCCGTCTAGTGCACGCCATAATATTTTTTCATATTTTTTTAAATAGCTGTGGGAGGAAATCATTCGTCGGAGTTGCTCCCTCCCATTTTCCTTTCTTTCAAATCGCTTTGGATAACACATGTTAATCATAATCATTGCTACTGCAAACAAATCGTAAGAAGGTTCTGCCTTTCGTGTTCCCATCCCCCAATATCCGCGATCAAAAAACTCCGTAAACTCTTTAATTGCTCTACCGCGAATCGTTGTACCCCCCACGTCAATTAACCGTACTTTCGGAACAGCCCCTGCTACAATTAAATTTTCTGGTTTTAAATCTCCAAACACCCATCCTTTTTCATGCAATTTATGCAAATCACCTAGTAGCTGTAATGTCATGACGACGATCCAATCTTTTCCTCGTTTCTGAATAAAAGTTAATAAATCATCCCCCTCAATATATTCCATGACGTAAAATGAATACATCTTTTTTTCTTGCGGGTGAACCCAGTCATCAACATCTAATAAACAAGGTCCGAGGGCAACTCCCTGGACCTCTGAAAATCGTTTAAGTACATTGACTTCTGACATCATCGCCGCCGCTTGGTTGCTTATTTTCATCGCAACAAATGTGCGCCCTTCTTTCGCTAAATAAACAACACCGTTCGCCCCTTTGCCGAGCTGTTTTATAATTTCATAGCGACGTTTATGCCACTTCCCTTGTATCGTCGTTCCTATTCGAATGCTACATGGATTGTTCGATGTATACATCGTCATCACCATCATGAGTAAGCAAGCTTTTTAGTGAACGTTTTTTTTGGAATTGTTGTAGCGCTTCACGAATCGCTGGACCGGTTGGTGTAATTCCTCCCGACGTAAGTTTTGGGAAAACGCTTGAAATGGATTCCATTTTCGGCGTCCAGTCTAAAATGCGATCTACCTCTCC
Organism: Anoxybacillus pushchinoensis; assembly: GCF_900111795.1. GTDB lineage: Bacteria > Bacillota > Bacilli > Bacillales > Anoxybacillaceae > Anoxybacillus > Anoxybacillus pushchinoensis. The sequence goes on from NZ_FOJQ01000028.1 coordinate 15,633, forward strand.
TTTTTTCCCGGGAAATGCAAAAACAGAAAACTCATTATTTCCCAAACGGGCATTCAAACTAATAGATAAATCTAACAATGCTTCTTTGACCGTTTGCAACTTCATTTTCATACTTCCGCTCGTGTCTACTAATATTAAAACTTGTAAGTTAACGGTCTCTCCCAATTCTTCAACAACTTCCATCACTTCACCTCTTTTTTCTGGTGGAAGCTCCTCAATCGAAGCGCGAGAACCTAAAATTTGTTTCAACTCGCGATTAATGACACCTTGCAACGTCTGGGTCATCGCTTTTCTCGTCACCATTTGCACCGTTTGCGCCAACTGTTTAGCATAAACAACTTGGCTAATGCCACCACCAGACTGAGCAATTCCTTCAATTTCACGCAATCCTTGTTCATCAATCACATCTTGATCGAGAACACCAATCACGTTGACTGTAATTCCTTGCTCTTTCGCTAATGCTGCCATAGCAATTGGATCTTCACCATGATTAGAACAACCGTCCGTAATTAATAAAATTTGACGTAACGTTCCTTTTCGCATACGCTCATCCCCTCCGAAAAAGTTAGTATATTCCCATCATCGACGGCTAGAGGGGATTTTATACCTTTATTTCATATATTGATATGCCGGAATGACAGCCCATTTCGGTGTATTATGCTTAATGCGCGCAACGACAATTGTCATATCATCTTCGATTTCCCCGCCGTTCAAGCGAATGACTTCTTCTAAAAGTAACTCGGACACTTCTTGCGGATCGTTCGTTTTTAATTCTTTAATTTTCCGCTTTATCCATACATCATGATTTTCAATGTGAGACACGCCATCAAAGATGCCGTCGCTCATCATAATGAGCAAATCCCCAGCTTTCAGCTGTTCCTCGAACACTTCAAACTCTACTCCGGTAATAATACCAATCGGCAAATTGCTTGATTCAATTTTCATGACGTTGTTCCCTCGTTTAATGAAACTAGGTGAAGAGCCAACTTTTAAAAACTTTGTTGTTGCATTTTGCAAATCAACGATAGCTAAATCGAGCGTAGAAAAAATTTCTTCCGTCGTCCGCAACGCTAAAATCGAATTAATGGATTTAATGGCAATTCGCTCTTCAATGCCCGATTGTAAAATTTTTTGTAACAATTTTAACGTTTCTTTGCTTTCGTAATGTGCCCGTTCACCATTCCCCATACCATCGCTAATAGCCAACGCATATTTCCCTCCACCAATTTCCATCATCGCGTAACTGTCACCGGAAATGAATCCACCACCTTTTGCAACGTACGCAACACCTGTATCGATGACAAACGCTTTTGAAGAGCTAAATGCGACCCGGCAATCTCCATTTGGATACGTCGAGCAATCTTCTCTCTTCACAACGATCGTCTCACCTAAAATATCAGATAACATCGGTGCAATGAGTTTTTCACACTCTCCCCTTCCATCGCAATATGGAATAACCATTTCAATATCAACATTTCCTTTGTCTAGACTATAAATTTCAACATCATTCACATCTACACCGAACTGTTGAAGGGCATGCAAAATTTGTTCTTCTTGTACGTAATAATTTTCACGCTCTTTTTGAATTTCTTTTGCGAAATCTTCCATCACTTGTGACACACCTAATAACTGTTCTGCGACAAGTCTACGGCTTTCTTTCATTTGCTGTTTTAATTTTTTGTTTGCTTTATAAAACGATACGTTCTTTTCAATCATTTGCACAACTTTATTCGCTTTCACACAATGTTTATTCCACTCACGCAGCAACTTTGCATTTACAATTTGATCATTTTCACTCGCCTCTTGCATAATTTTTTTCATGTAATCATATGTTTTATCAAAGTGATTCACCCAACATTGATCTTTTTTAAAACATGTTTGACACGTTTTAGCAGCAACATCACTTAAAAAATAATCAATTTCGCGTTCCTCTTCTTCCTCGTGAGTAAGCACACTATATGAAGAAAAGCTTTTCGATAGCGCTTGAAACACATGCGAAAATTGCTCAACACGCTGCGCTGTCACATCACGAATTTTCCGTACATACTGTTGTTGTTCGTTCGTATGCTCAACAGTTCCTGGCACATATTTCGCCATCTTACTCGTTAACGATTGTGGCGTCATAAGGAAAAGCAAAACGGCACATAGCGACTCTACAACATTTGGGACAATATTTGTCGTTCCTTGGCTATAAAGGGCAATTAACAATGTTGCGACGACCAAACCAAATGAGACACCTAACTTTTTTCCTTCCTTTAGCAGTCCACCAAGCAACCCGGCGAAAGCGAGCAAACTCATTTGATATAAATTAGAAACGTTCGCCAAGCTTAAAATAAGCCCCGTCACGACGCCGACGGTTGAACCGACCGTTGCACCAGCTACAAAAGCAAACAGCAACAGTAAATAACGCGAAGCAATATGCTCTAACGACAAACTATACATGGACCAACCGACCATTCCAGTCAACATAGAAGAAATGAGAATAACAAAAGAAATAACTTCTTCTGGTTTCAACGTTTGTTTATATTTTTGATGATCGAATAACGGCACGCTCTGTAAAAAAATGAGCGTTAAAATGGACGCAAGACCTGCTTCGATAAACATCGTCATTCCTTCATATACCGTCCATTCATGACCCCATGTGTATATCATCGCCGTTTTCGCGAAAGCCGAGGCAAAAAATACAACAACCGGCAACCTTTTCAGCGGGGCATCAATCCAATAAAACAACCGATAAAAAACGAGAAACATCACGATCGAAGCAACAATAAATAAAGAAGTGTAAAAAGAAACCGTCAGCGATCCTGCAAATAAAGCAATAAACACAAAGCCTAACTTATCGCGGCGAAGTAAATAAATGGCCGAAAAGAAGGGCAAAGCAAACGGTGTCATTTTCGTTAAAATGAGAGCTCGTCCAAGCAAAAAACCAATAATTAAAAACAAAAACCCTTGCTGAAATAACAAATGGCTTAATCGAACTGTAAATCGTTGCAACCATTGAGAAACAGTCGTTCTTGTCCTACTTAAAGGCACTTCAGCCATTTGATTGACCGCTTTCCGTTCTAATCTCTCCATCATTCATCCTCTCCTTCTTTTACATATACGTCTATTACTTTGTATTATACAGACTGAATTATCAAAATTTTGTCAAAAAAAGAAGATGAATCACATAAATCTTTCGACGGAATATCACAAAAAACGGCTCATAAAAACAAAAAAACACCAATTTCATGACGAAATTGGTGTTTTTACGATGACCCGTACGGGATTCGAACCCGTGTTACCGCCGTGAAAGGGCGGTGTCTTAACCACTTGACCAACGGGCCATTATACAATTTGGTAGCGGCGGAGGGAATCGAACCCCCGACCTTACGGGTATGAACCGTACGCTCTAGCCAGCTGAGCTACGCCGCCATGCAACGACATTTGTTATGTTACTACGTTTCTTCAGCAAAGTCAATACTTTTTTACTGAAATTCAAACGAAAAAGCATCCACTCATGAAATGGATGCTTATATGAACTGCCTCATATCCGATTCGGCAGCAAGTTAACCGCGTCGAGCACCACGACCTCCTCGTTTAGATTCAGTATGGCGTTTAAGAGATGCTAAACGATCTTCACTTTCTTTTAAGAAACGGCTAATTTTCTGCTCAAAGCTTTCTTTTGAAGCGCGATCGTTTCCTTTATTGCGCGGACGTGAAGCTTGTTCTTTTGCCTTCTTAATCGACAAGCCAATTTTGCCATCCTTCTCAACATGAATGACACGAACCTCGACTACATCGCCTATTTTCAAATGTTCGTTAATGTCTTTCACATAGCTGTCAGCTACTTCGCTAATGTGTACTAAGCCTGTCGCGCCTTCCGGTAACTCAACAAACGCTCCGAATTTTGTAATGCCCGTTACTTTTCCCTGTAACTTGCTGCCTACTTCAATTGACATAAAAAAAGTGCTCCTCCTTAAAATCTGAAAAATCGTTTCTTTCATTATACATAATGAAAAAAACAAGTGTCAATAAGCCGTGTGCCCATCTGTCAATCATCAGGAGTGATAAAAATAATTTCCCCTTCTTTCGACAAAAAATATTGTTTTCGAGCCAATTCGGCAATATATTGATCGTCATTTAATTTTTTGATCTCTTCTTGTAATCTTTTTTCATCTTTTTGCAACGTGCTTAACTTTTCTTCCAACTGCTCTTTCGTTTTTATTTGTTTATCAATCGCTGAAGATTGTGCCATCATAAGATACAAAAACAGCGAAGAAGCGGCTAACGCCACTGTTGCTAGCATGCTAAAACGAATAAAAATTTTTTTGCGACGACGCGCCTTTTTATGCTCTTGCTTCTCTTGTTGAATGACGTAAGACGTTTGTATTTTTTGCACTTTGTTTCTTTGTGGGGCGCCCATGTTCTTCACCGCTCCTTCTTCGTTACACTTTCTTTCTAAACATATTCGCTATCTTCATATAAAACCCTTTTCCAACACGAAAGAAATAACCAATAGCCGCTTGAAATCGCAAGGGAGTTTTTTTCCAAACGAAATGTCCAAGCGACATAAACGGTTGCAATATGAAGAGTACACATACATATATTGCTTTATATAAAATTTTACCAATAGATAAAATGAAATGACAAGTAGTGAACAATAAAAAAACGAAAAAACGGTAAAGAAGTCGGAGCGGAAATATGATGACATAATAAAATAAACGCACGAATAAGCGATATAACGACACAATGATGCGAATGATCCTCCGCAACAAACGAACATACACATGTTGAAACAACGCTCGGTAAGCAGCATATCCACATAAAATGGCTAGAAAAATGTAGAAACGAATTTCTCCGTTATTAACGAGCAGCAACGTATAAAAAGCATATAACGCTTGCACAATCCAAAAAAGAATGTCTGCAATCCAAACAATTAACCGATGACGTTTAGAACGGTCGAATATATGAGCGTACGTATCAAAACATGCCCCGATGACGAACCCTGTTCCGATCATCGCAAGCAAAGTTGTAAATTGTATGTGCAAGCTCATTTAAACAACTTGCTAAAGAATCCTTTAGCTTTCTCCGTATGATGTTCATCTAAATAAACGATTTCAAAAATTTTCCCCTTAATTGAAACAATCCCTTTGTCTACATCTAAGTTTTTCATTTGTAAATTTTGACCTTTAACAGATAAAAAGCCCATCACTGTTTCTAACAAAAACTCTTCATTATCAAAACTCTCTACTTGCTTTACTCCTGTAATTTCTAACGTACGTCGACCGCGCATAACAATGTCATGTTCTTGAATCGGCCCTTTATTTCCTACATGTTGCGTCATATCGTCTCCCCCTCACAACCATTATTTGTACAAGTGTATGAGGGGGGAAAACGGTTTAGAACAAGCTATTCAACGCGTTCTTCTTTTACAATCTCATATAATGTGCTCGCTTCTTCTTTTTTTGCATGATCTTGTAACGCAATAACCTTAGCTGTTACGTGTTTTTGCCCAAACTGAATTGTAATTTCATCACCGATTTTGACCGTTGAGCTCGCTTTCGCTTGTTGACCATTAATTAATACACGCCCTTGATCAGCCACTTCTTTTGCTAACGTTCTTCTTTTAATAAGCCGAGAAACTTTTAAAAACTTATCGAGCCGCATATTTTATAGCCCCTCCCTTTTTGCTTCTTCCCATATGTCATCTAGTTGTTTTAATGAGTATGCTTGCCATTCTCCCCCTTGCTGCTTTACTTTCTGTTCGATGTATTGGAAACGACGGTAAAACTTTTCGTTCGCCATTGCTAACGCCTCTTCAGGATTAATTTTATAATATCGACATACATTAATGAGCGCAAATAGTAAATCACCAAATTCGGATTTTAACTTTTCTTCATCCATGCGATCTGCTTCTTCCTTTACTTCATTCATTTCTTCTTCAACTTTATGCCACATGGACTGTACTTCCGACCAATCAAATCCGACTTCCGCTGCTTTTTTTTGATACTCGTATGCACGCAACGTACTTGGCAACGCTTTAGCAACATCATCAAGCAAAGAATCGAATACCTTTTCTTTTTCCGCTTGTTTTATCGCTTGCCAATTGCGCACAACCTCTTCAGCATGATCAACATGAACGTCCCCAAATACGTGAGGATGACGGCGTACCATTTTTTCTGTAATGGCTCGAATCACATCATCAATGGAAAACATTCCTTCATCTTCGCCAATTTGAGCATGGAGCATCACTTGCAATAGGACGTCCCCAAGTTCCTCAATCATATTTTCATCATCTTGCCGATCAATCGCATCAAGAAGCTCGTATGCCTCTTCTAGCAAGTATTTTTTTAGCGATTCATGCGTTTGTTTCCGATCCCAAGGACAACCATTTGGTCCGCGCAACGTCGCGATTACACGTCGCAAAGTAGTAAAATCGTGATACAGCAGTTCATCATGTTCTACCTTTGGTACATAAACGCTCGTTAAATTGCTAACCATCGTCGCTCGATCAAGTTCATATAGCGCAACCTTTTTGGCGCGTTCTTGCTTACTTCCTGCCGCATCGACGATAAAAACCGGATAATCGTGCGGTAACTTTTCTAACAAAGCTAATTTGACATCAGACGCAACAAATGAGTCATATACTTGGCAAAAAACGATGTGGTTGCGCAATTGAATCTCATCCGGCTGAAATGAAGTCGCATCAATGAATTGAAAACCCTCGATCGGATCAACACCAACAGCAGTAAATAGCGCATCGAGGAAGCTTTGTCCCCCTTCAATGCGGACAGAAATATCGCTCTGCTTCTCCATCAATAACTTGACTGTGCGCTCCGCAACGAGTGGATGCCCAGGTACAGCATATACAACATCCCCTTTTTTCGCCTCCTCACACAAAACTTTCACAATGTGTTCGTACACTTGTTCAAATTGGTCGTATGTTTCATATACATCATCAAATGACTGAGCATGTATTCCTTCCGCCTCTAACTGTGCGACAACAGGATGATCTTTCGTTCGTAAAAAAAGGCGTTTCGCTTGTTTTAATGTACGATACACACCAAATGGAAGCTGATCTATATCTCCTGCCCCGAGACCGACAATTGTGATTGTTCCCATGACTATCCAGCCTTTCTTTGTTTAATATGAGTGAAATAACGTCCAAACGGAAGAGCGAACAATTCTTTTTCGGTAAAAATTCCTTTTTTAACAATCATTATAATATAAACAAACGCTCCAATAAAAACGCCACCTATCGCTTGAAGCGACGAAAATAGACGTCCGTGATGAACAGACAACTCGTTCGTTAGCATGACGTAACCAATGACAATCATAGCCATCACAACAGCAGCTTGCATCGTTTTCATGACTGTAATGATTGAAAGCAAAGGGCGTTCCATTCGTTTCTGTACATAAAAAAGAGCAATAATAAACATGATGGCATATGCGGCACAAGTGGCTATTGCTGCCCCTACCGTATGCCATGACGGAACGAACCATATGTTGAACACCCATTTTAACATCATACCGATACATACAATAAAGAGCGGACGAAACACATCTCCAAGCCCTTGCAAAATAGCGATAAATGTTAGTGTGAGGGAAGTAAACAAAATAGAAGTAGCTAAAATTGTCAGCTCCATTGCACCCGCATGATCTTTAAATAACATCGTATTTGCTTGTTTTAAAATACAAACTAAGCCGACAACCGCCCCTAATCCAATAACAAACGCTAAGCGAGCAGCGGTATATACTCCTTCGCGATGCGTTTGCCTTTGCGATAACATAGGCACAAGTGCTAATGAAAAAGAAGTAGCCGCTACCGTTCCGAGTTGAATAAACGGTTGTCCCCGATCATAAATGCCTTTTGCTGTTTTCGCGAACTCACCTAATCCTGCTTGTTGCAATAAAGGTAAAAGGGTCAATGAATCAACGAGCTGCATCAAAACGAGCACCATATTAGCTAAACAAATCGTCACCCCATGGATCGCTAAAAATAAAAATACTTTTCTTTTTTCTTGTTTCGGCAAACGTATCGATGCACGAATGTTCATCTGTTTCCGCAACATATACGCGGCAAGCACGACAAGCGCAGCAAAACTTCCGATCAGTGAACCAAACATCGCACCTGCTCCTGCATCATAAACGGTAAATCCATAATGAAGCAAAAGGAAAGATAAGAACAAAATAGCCCCCACCCGTATTAGTTGCTCAACAACTTGTGAAACAGCGGTTGGAACCATCTCCCCCCTTCCTTGAAAGTAGCCACGACAAACAGAAGTGAATGGAAGGAGCAAAAAAGCAAATGAAATGGCCCGAATAAGCGCAACTAACTGAGCATCTCCCATGATCGTCGCAAGAAACGAAGCGCCGAAATAAAGAATAGAAAACATAACCATGCCGATGAATGATAAAAAGTAAAAAGAAAAACGAACGATAGCCGCCTCATATACTGATTGTTTATTTTCAGCAATCAGCTTTGAAATCGCAACAGGATAGCCGTATGTAGATAAAGCGAGAAAAATGCCATAAAACGGGTAAACCTGTTGATAAATATAAAATCCCATATCGCCCGCGATGTTTTGATACGGAATACGATAAAAGGCGCTCAATACTTTTGTGAATAAAGCGGCGAGCGTCAATATGAACGCCCCTTGCAACCAATCTTTTCTCTCCATAACGTTTCACCTTTTCAATTATATATGACATCAAAAAAAGGTAGCGAAATGCTACCTTTTATTGTTCCATTTGACGAGCAAGGAAGCTCGCCGCTGTTTCCGCTGCTTTATGCTCCACTTCGCTGATCGTTTTATCTTTTGAGAAAATGACGACCGCCCCGATTGGATCTCCTCCCGCAATAATTGGCGCGATTACGTATGACTGCATATGCTCTTCATGCCCTTGCGCAAATGATACGCTCGTTTCTTCTGTGTGCAAAACGGATTGACGATCTTCCATCACTTTTTCAACAAGTTCGCTTACGCTTTTATTTAAATATTCTTTTTTCGATCCGCCTGCCACCGCAATAAAAACGTCGCGATCGCAAATAAGCACGGGTTGTCCTAGACTATCAAAAAGCGCTTCAGCATATTCTTTTGCAAAGTCACCTAATTCGCTAATTGGAGAATATTTTTTCAAAATGACTTCGCCATCACGGTCAACAAATATTTCAAGTGGGTCTCCTTCACGAATGCGAAGTGTTCTGCGAATTTCTTTCGGAATAACTACTCGTCCTAAATCATCGATTCGTCGAACAATACCTGTTGCTTTCATCTATCGATGCCTCGCTTTCATTTAGTTATTAAAAATGGCACTGGTGAAACAGTTGAATAATTCACCATTGTTGTGATTAGTATCCGTCACACATGTAGTTATATACACAATGAAGGGGGATTTTTTTTTAAAAGTGAAAATCCCCCATCTTCATCATTGCCACTTATTCATAAACAATAAACATGATACAATCAATTATTTTTTAGCATATTTTAACCCTTTTAGCAACTCATAAATAATCATTAACCATTGTTGTGGTTTCATTCCCTTCGCATGAACGACAATTTTAAATCGATCTCCGTCCATACCGAAGCCGACATCCCTGCCGTATGGCTCACCAAGCTTAAACAATTGACTCACATCAATTTGCTTCGTCGTTTCTTGAGAGAACAAAATAGTAATATCTTGCTTCGTCTGCTTAATGGATTGAATGAGATGTTGCTTTGCATATATTTTGATTTCTGCAATTTGGAATAAATAAGCAACTTCATCCGGATACTCACCGAAACGATCTACCATTTCCTCACGCAACTGTTCAACGTCCTCAAACGTCTCGAGTGCACGGAACCGTTTATACATCTCAATTTTTTGTTGTTCATTTGAAATATAACGTTCCGGGATGTACGCATCAACTTCTAGATCGATTTCTACTTCAAACGGCTTTTCCTCTTTCGTTCCTTTTCGTTCTTCAATGGCTTCTTTCAACATTTGCGAGTAAAGCTCAAAACCGACAGAATCAATAAATCCATGTTGCTGTGCTCCTAATAAGTTTCCGGCACCTCGAATAGACAAATCGCGCATCGCAATTTTAAAACCAGATCCAAGCTCTGTAAACTCTTTAATCGCTTGCAACCGTTTTTCAGCAATTTCATTCAACACTTTATCTTTTCGATACGTGAAGTACGCATACGCAATACGATTGGAGCGCCCCACGCGCCCACGCAATTGATATAGTTGCGAAAGGCCCATTTTATCGGCATCATAAACAATTAACGTATTCACATTTGGGATATCGACCCCAGTTTCAATAATAGTTGTGCTTACTAACACATCGTATTGCCCTTCTAAAAATGCCAACATCACTGCTTCAAGCTCATTTTCTGACATTCTCCCGTGCGCGTACGTTACGCGAGCATCGGGCACGAGCGTTGAAATTTCCTCTGCTTTCCGATCAATGTCTTCAATGCGGTTATAAAGAAAAAACACTTGCCCTCCTCGCGCCATCTCGCGCTCAATCGCTTCTCGGACGATCATTGGACTATATTCCATCACATACGTTTGCACAGGGAAACGATTTTCCGGAGGCGTTTCGATCACGGACAGATCACGGACACCGATGAGCGACATGTGCAACGTGCGCGGAATCGGTGTAGCGGTTAATGTCAATACATCGATGTTTGTTTTTAGCTGTTTTATTTTTTCTTTATGGGCCACACCAAAGCGCTGTTCCTCATCAATGATTAATAAACCTAAATCTTTAAACGATACGTCTTTAGATAGCAGTCGATGTGTTCCGATCACCATATCAATCGTGCCGTTCTTCAAACCTTGGAGCGTCTCTGCTTGCTGCTTTTTCGTACGGAATCGACTCAATAAACCGACGTTGATCGGGTATCCTTGGAAACGTTCGCGAACCGTCTCGTAGTGTTGTTGGGCTAAAATTGTTGTTGGAACGAGAAATGCCACTTGTTTTCCATCCATTATTGCCTTGAACGCTGCACGCAAGGCAACTTCTGTTTTTCCATAGCCAACATCTCCACATAATAATCGGTCCATTGGCCGTTCGCTCTCCATATCGCGTTTGATTTCACGAATCGAACGAAGCTGATCTTCTGTTTCTTGATATGGAAATGCCGCTTCAAATTCTCGTTGCATTTCATTATCTGGCGAAAACGCATACCCCTTACTCGCTTCCCGCTCGGCATATAACTTCATTAAATCTTCAGCAATGTCTTGAACAGAGGACTCTACTTTCTTTTTTACTTTCTTCCACTCTGTTCCGCCCAATTTATAAATTTTCGGCTCTTTTCCTTCTGAGCCTACATACTTTTGGACAAGATCCATTTGATCGACAGGGACGTATAACGTATCATTCCCTTGATATTGAATATGGATGTAATCTTTATGAATTCCGTTAATTTCTAACGTTTCAATCCCTAAATATTTCCCAATCCCATGATTGACATGAACAACATAGTCGCCTACTTTTAAATCTGTATAACTTTTAATACGTTCGGCGTTTGACAGTTTTTGACGTCGAACGGGACGCTTCAGTCGCTTTTTGAATAGCTCCTCTTCTGTAATCACAGCAATTTTTTGCATCGGTAATTCAAATCCTGCTGTTAATCCAGATGGGACTATTTGACACTTTCCATGCAATAGCGCATCGTCTTTTCCAATTTGAACGGCATCAATCTCATAATCTTCTAACGTCTGTTTCAGTTTTTTCGCTCGTTCTTCATCACCCGCTAGCAAAACGACCGCATAATTTCCCTTTCGCCAACGTTCTACTTCCACTTTTAACAATTGCATTTGACTATAAAACACTTGCATTTGCTTACAAGATACATTAACAATGTTTTGCGGATGCGTATATGGAATATGACGTAAAAATAAAGATAAATAAATTGTCGATCTCCATCGGTTTTGTAACACTTCAGGAAATGAATGTGAAATTTTTATATGTTGTACAATTTTCCCTTCTTCTAATACATTCGTATACCATTCCGCCTCTTCTTGCTCGAGTTTTTCTGCTACTTCTTGAATGCGGCTCATTTCGTCAATGATGACAACGCCATGATCCGGGATGTAATCTAGTAAACTCGCAGACGAAGGGTAAAAGAGCGAGAAATACTTGTACATGTCTTCAATTAATTTTCCGTTTCTCAATTGCTCTAACTCGGACGAAACATGCTCGTATAACAAGTTTTTTGTTCTCTCATCCTGAATTTGCTGCAACGTATCGTCAAAATGCGATTGTAACTTTTGAACAGCTTCATCTATATGTTGTTGCTCGATGATTAACTCTGTTGCTGGTCCGATGGATACTTCGTCCATCTCAGCTACTGAACGTTGGTCGTCAACCGAAAACGTCCGAATCGATTCAATTTCAATATCAAATAACTCAATGCGATAAGGAAGCTCTGCAGTAAGTGGATAAATATCAATAATACCACCTCGGACGCTAAATTCACCCGGCGTCGAAACGACCGATACACGCTCATATCCCATAGCAACAAATTGTTTTAAACAACGCTCCACATCTATTTGTCCTCCGATGTGAAAATGGAGTTGATAACGTTGCCATACGTCTTTCGGCGGAAGTAGCCTGCGCAACGCTGCAACAGGAGCGATAACAATTCCTTTTTTACGTGCGCAAAAATAGTTTAATACTTCGAGACGTTGCGCACGCAATTCTGGGCTAGCTACAGCTAATTCAGCTGCAATGAGTTCATTAACAGGATAAAGAAATACTTCCTCTTCATCAACTAATTGAATAAGGTCATCATATATTTTTTGCGCTTGAAATAAATTGTGCGTCACAATGCATAAAGGGCGTTCTGTATTCTCGTATAAAGAAGAAATAAAAACAGAACGTGCAGAGCCCGACAAACCTGTTACAAGCTGTTCTTTCAAGCCGTTACGGATTCCCTCTGCAACCGATTGCATGTCCGCATGATTCATAAAATACTGTCGTAAGCCTCGCAAAAAACTCCCTCCTCCCCAAACATAAATACAAAAACGCTTTGGGAACCCCAAAGCCAACTATTGAATAAACTTTTCATATTGATGAAGATCAGGATTTCGATCTAACGCTTCTTGGCAATCTTCGCAAATTGTCTTTACATGAACTTCTCCATTCGGAAGATATTGAATCATGTCCAATCTTTCTTCTTCAGTCAAATGATGAAAGCCTAGTTGCTTACTTTCTAACCCGAGTGCATCAATCGCTCCGATTTTTATGCCACAATGTCGGCAGTAATAATGCAACGCCATATATGTCCCTCCCAAATGGTTAGTCTAATCGAATACATTTTGAACCATTTAGTCGGGAATTATTCATTACTTATTGCATTCATTCATCACTTGAGCAAACGGAATTTGTAATGACCGTTCGCACGCATGAGCTGCTTTTTTAATTGCTTCGTCAATCCGTATCTTTTCTTCATCTGTAAATCGACCTAACACGTAGTCGCTCACTTTCATCCCGTTTTTCGGTCGATCAATACCGATACGAATACGCTTAAATTGTTCTGTTTTCAAATGTTGAATGAGCGATTTCATTCCATTATGCCCGCCAGCGCTTCCTTTCGGACGCAAGCGAACTGTACCTGTCGGCAAATCTAAGTCGTCATAAATGACGATAATCTCATCGACATCGATGTTATAATAGTCCATCAAAGGCCGAACGCATTCGCCTGATAAGTTCATATATGTAAGCGGTTTGCACAATATGACTTTTTCACCTGAAACGATACCGCTCGCAAATATACCACGAAACTTCGTTTGATTGAACGTCAATCCCCAACGATGCGCAAGCTCATCAATGACCATAAAGCCTACATTATGCCTCGTTTGTTCATATTCTTTCCCTGGATTACCTAAACCAACAAACAATTTTGCCATTTCCCCTGCTCCTTATCTCCATACTGCAAAAGACGTAACCAATGATGGCTACGTCCGTCACGGCGTCGTTTCACGTCCTTCTTCCGATTCCGGCTTTCCTGGCTCTTGCTCCTCGCCGCTATGAATTTCTTCCTCTTGCTTCGGTGGCAAGATTGATGCGATCACTTCTGTCGGATCGTGATTCACTTCATAAGCACCGTTCGTTTGTATGTGTGAAATAGTAAGAACATCGCCTACTTGTAAGTTCGTTATATCTATATCAATCGATGAAGGGATATTCGTCGGCAACGCCCGAATAGATAGTTGGTGCATCGCTTGTTGCAACACCCCTCCATCTTTCACGCCAGCTGCCTCCCCAACTAAATGAATAGGAACGGAAACATCAATTTTCGTCTTTGCATCAACAGCTAAAAAGTCGATATGAATGATATCGTGACGAATCGGATGCTTTTGCATATCGCGAACGATGACGCGAATATGATCATCATTCACTTGAGCATCTAACAGTCCCGTCCCACCGGTAGCGCGCAATTGCTTCGAAAACTCGGCCGCATCAACAAAAACAGGTTGGCTATTCGTCTTTTTTCCATACACGACGGCTGGAATACGACCTTGTTTTCGCATTTGCTTTACATAAGAGCGTCGATGGTCTGTACGCAATTGAAGCTGTAACAATGAAATCACCTTCCTATTTTAGAATCGCTCATAGCTTCCCCTAAAATAGGAAGGTCTAAACATCATTAATCGAACAACGCGCTAATCGATTGTTCTTCGTGTACGCGAATAATAGCCTCACCGATTAATGGGGCGACGGATAGCTCCACAATTTTATTCGTTTTCTTTTCTTCAGGAATAGCAATTGTATTCGTTACGACGAGCTCCTTAATTTTTGAGTTTTGAATGCGTTCAATGGCTGGACCTGATAAAACTGGGTGCGTACAACATGCATATACTTCTTTTGCCCCATGCTCAGCTAGCGCATTAGCTGCTAAAGTAATCGTTCCAGCTGTATCAATAATATCGTCGATTAAAATGGTCGTCTTTCCTTGTACATTACCGATAATGTTCATCACTTCTGCTACATTTGGCTTTGGACGACGCTTATCGATAATCGCAATCGGCGCTTTCAGACGATCTGCCATTTTCCGAGCACGAGTTACGCCACCATGGTCTGGGGAAACAATGACAATATCATCAAGCTGCTTGTCTCTAAAGTAATCTGCTAAAATTGGCACACCCATTAAATGGTCAATCGGAATGTCAAAAAACCCTTGAATTTGTGGCGCGTGTAAGTCGAGCGTAATGACGCGGGAGGCGCCAGCTGTCTCTAACAAATTAGCGACTAATTTTGCGGTAATCGGCTCACGGGAGCGCGCTTTACGATCTTGACGCGCATATCCGTAATACGGCATAACAATATTAATTGTTTTAGCAGATGCCCGCTTTAATGCATCAATCATAATGAGTAATTCCATTAAATGTTCATTAACAGGTGCGCTAGTTGATTGAATGACGTACACATCGCAACCACGAATGCTCTCTTCAATATTGATTTGAATTTCCCCATCACTAAAACGAGAAACGGAGCACTTTCCTAATTCAACACCAATCACTTTTGCAATTTCTTGAGCTAAGAACGGGTTAGAATTTAATGAAAACAATTTTAAATTGGAATTCAAATACTGAGACATGGGTAAGTAAACCTCCATTAGGATTTTTTCTTCGCTTGCAGACGTTCAACATAATTTTCTTTATTGATTTGCCGAGCGCGAGCGATGGCTAAAGCTTCATTAGGTACATCATCAGTGATCGTTGAGCCAGCCGCCACATATGCTCCGCTTCCCACAGTAACAGGGGCAATTAAGTTTGAGTTGCAACCGATAAATGCGCCATCTTCAACTTTTGTCACGTATTTATTTACACCGTCATAATTGACTGTAATCGTGCCGCAACCGATATTGACATCGTCCCCTACCTCGGCATCCCCGATATAGCTTAAGTGCGATGCTTTACTTCCGTTTCCAAACGTCGTCTTTTTAATTTCTACGAAGTTTCCAATTCTCACATCGTCTCCAATTTTACATAGTGGGCGAATATGCGCAAATGGACCGATCGTTACACCTTTTCCTACTTCGCTATCGTGTACAACAGAATGACGAACCGACGTACGATCGCCAATATAGCTGTTTTTAATTTCGCTGTTTGGTCCAATGATGCAATCTTCACCGATTACCGTACGACCTTCAATTGATGTGCCAGGATAAATAATCGTATCCTGTCCAATTTGTACATCAGGTGCTATATACGTATGCTCGGGATCAATGATTGTCACACCATTTGCCATATGTTTACGTTGAATACGCATACGCATGATTTTTTCTGCTTGCGCAAGCGCGATTCGGTCGTTAACGCCTAACGTCTCTTCAAACATCGGTGTTTCGTAAGCTGAAATGATCTCACCTTGTTTTTTCAAAATTTCGATGACGTCTGGCAAATAATACTCCCCTTGCGCATTATCGTTTGACACTTGCGTAAGCGCTTCGAATAATGCACGATTATCAAAACAATACGTTCCTGTATTAATTTCTCGGATCATTCGCTCCTCATCTGTCGCATCTTTATGTTCGACAATTTTTTCAACATGTCCATATT
This sequence comes from Anoxybacillus pushchinoensis, assembly GCF_900111795.1. GTDB lineage: Bacteria > Bacillota > Bacilli > Bacillales > Anoxybacillaceae > Anoxybacillus > Anoxybacillus pushchinoensis. The sequence goes on from NZ_FOJQ01000028.1 coordinate 32,169, forward strand.
CATTACGGACGATACGTCCATATCCCGTTGGATCTTCTGTAAGGGCGGTTAAAATTGTTGCTTTTGCTTTCGTTTGTAAATGATGTTGTAAAAGCGCTTCCATCGTTTCTGAGGTGATCAGTGGCGTATCTCCGCAAACGACGAGAGTGACACCATCTTTATCAGCTAAATGAGGTGCTGCTTGCATGACGGCGTGCGCCGTGCCAAGCTGTTGTTCTTGAATAACGTATTCGCTTTGGTTCCCAAGTTGCTCTTTCACCCGTTCTGCCCCAAAACCGACAACCGTAATTAATCGATCGACATGCAATGTAGAAATTGCATCAACCACATGTTGTACCATCGGCTTTCCACAGACAGGGTGCAACACTTTATACAGCTTTGAACGCATACGCGTTCCTTGTCCAGCTGCCAAAATGATCGCATATCGTTTCATCTCAAGGCCTCCATACCTCTCTTTATCCATATTGAATATATATCAATTATGTATGTATTTCAAGGAAACATTGTCATCTGCCAAAAAAATTCATCATATATTCTTTATTAATGAGGTAAACAGATTTTTCTATATGAAAAGGACCCTCTTTCACGAAAGGGTCCTCTTCTTATTTTTACGAAGCACCTGCTTCTTCAAGCTCTTTTTCCAACTCACCGGCACGGTGATATTCAGCTAAAACAGCTTCTTGGATTTTCCCGCGGGTTGTTGAGTTAATTGGATGAGCGATGTCACGGAATTCCCCGTCAGGAGTACGCTTGCTTGGCATAGCGACAAACAAGCCGTTATTGCCTTCAATAACTCGGATATCATGAACAACAAATTCATGATCCAATGTAATTGAGGCAATCGCTCTCATACGTCCTTCGGTATTCACGCGGCGTAATCTCACGTCAGTTACTTCCATTCTGTTCACCACCTTTTCCCTATATAAGAACTTAGGTGAATTTATTCCACGTTATTTTTCATTTTCCTGCTAACATTAAAAAAATTTTTTACGATTGTTCGACAAGTGCAACGACTTCAATTTCAATTAACGCATCTTTTGGCAAGCGAGCGACTTCAACGGCTGAACGCGCTGGCTTATGATTGACAAAATATTGACCATATACTTCATTCATTGCCGCGAAATCGTTCATGTCTTTTAAAAATACTGTCGTTTTTACGACTGTCTCTAAAGACGCGCCCGCCGCTTCAAGTACCGCTTTCAAGTTTTTGAATACTTGATGCGTTTGCGCTTGAATGTCCCCTTGCACCATTTCTCCTTCTGGCGTTAAAGCAATTTGGCCAGAACTGTAAAACATGTTGTTCACAATAATGCCTTGAGAGTACGGTCCAATCGCTTGTGGGGCTTCGTTTGTGTGTACAACTTTCATCATCTTTGGCGAGGAGACCCCGACTTCTAAGCGTTAGCGAAAGTCGGGGAGGAATCGCCCTTCCTCCTTTCTTTTGTATATGATAGAATAAGAATGTGGAGAAAACCGTTGAATCAAGGCACTCCAATCCCCGTTACTCGATGTAGGGAGTTGGTTGCAGGAAACGTTGCAACCGTAAAACATCGAGCGTACATCCGTCTGTTGTGCGTGGAAGTCAAGTACTGCCTACAGACATGCCGAGCCACTCGGTAGCGATATAGGCATGACCTATGTCGTTGGGTAGTCGTCAACCTGCCCCTGATGCAACCCCAAGT
>NZ_FOJQ01000025.1:0-5933 GCF_900111795.1 Anoxybacillus pushchinoensis
TTATTTTCCTGGAACGATGGTAGAAAAGAAGAAAAAATACGTGCAGTTCGTCAAAGCCGACATCGTACCGAACTGTATTGAGGAGGAATAACATGAAAGTTTGTAGCATTGGCTTGCGAGGGATGGAAGGGTATCGCGCGCAAGACAGTACGAACGATATGGGAAGAGGTAACGAACGGACGTGTGCCAGTCGATGTGCTGTTTGCGACAAGTCGGCTGACAAAAAGGCAACAGCAACTGCTTCAGCATTGGTCGTCTACATACGACTGGAGCAACCGCGTGCAAACAAAAATCATTCGCCTCGCTCGCACGATCGCCGATCTAGCAGGAACGTATGACATCACAGATGAAGCACACTATGGAAGGCGCTGACGTTTCGACGGATGAACGAAGGACGGAAAGAAAGGAATGTGGAGGGAACGATGCCCGCCACCTAAACAATAATTGTGCTATAATAGATGATAGGGAGGTGAAGGTGATGAATGATCTGAAAGAAATGTTGCGGTCGGTTTTGCAGGAGGAGTTTAAGCCGATTCATGAACGTCTTGATCGTCTTGAAGGAACGGTCGCACAGCTTCAAGAAGGTCAAAAAGCGCTACAACGAGATGTCACAGAATTGCAAGAAGGCCAAAAGGCGTTGCAACGAGATGTCGCAGAATTGCAAGAAGGTCAAAAGGCGTTGCAACGAGATGTCACCGAATTGCAAGAAGGTCAAAAGGCGTTGCAGCAAGATGTTACTCACCTTCAAAAGGGACAGCAAAAGTTGGAAACAGACATGGACCATATGAAACAATCGCTCGGAAATATGGAAAAGACCCAGCAGCAAATTCTCGAGGAGCTCCGCATATCGAAAAACAATCAAACGCTTATGCTAAACGATTTGACAAACATCAAAAAGTCGGTTGATGTGACCGTTTCATATTTGCGACGTCGATCTGATGTAATGTTTGATAAAGTGATCGAACACGAGAAAGAAATTTTAAACTTAAAATCGCGCTTACCGAACTAACTCCCCTATGGGAGCTATTTTTTTTTGCTCTATGTTTACTATACGCAAAAAATTCAAAAATATTTTGTTGAAATTTTTTAATTTTTTATGTACGATACTTAGTAAGTGAAGCTGTTTGCATCCCCCTTACTGTTATACCCCTTTGTGCAAACGGTTTCACTTGAAAGAAAATTTAAATAAAGGAGGAGCAAATGGTGAAGGGAAGATGGAGAAAGTATGTCGCTTATTTCTCAATCTTTTTGCTTTTTGCACAGTTGTTTTCATTTAGCGCAATCGTTCGCGCAAATGAACCAGTGCAAAGCCCTGTTGTCAACGGAAACGATGTGACATTTCGCTACGTTGGAACGGGAGAAGAACAGTCTGTTTTGCTGGTCGGATCGTTTAATGACTGGCAAACAGATGGTGAGAAAAAGATTGAATTGACGAAAGAAAGCGATCATATTTGGTCAGTAACAAAAACGCTTCCAGATGGAACGTACATGTACAAATTTGTTGTAGACAGAAATTGGATGACAGATCCATTAAATAACAACGAAGCAGATGATGGATATGGCGGAAAAAATAGCGTTGTCGTAGTCGGTCAACCTGCTCAGCAGCAGGAGCGTGTTGTGACGCTCGTTGGCAATTTACAAAATGAGCTTGGGCATGAAAAAGAGTGGGATCCGACAGCGACAGCTACCGTCATGAAGCATGAAGGAAACGGCTTGTACACGTTCACTGGTGTACTCCCGGCAGGTACGTATGAGTACAAAATCGCGATAAACGGAAGCTGGGATGAAAACTATGGTGCAGGTGGACGGAACGGTGGAAACATTTCTTTCACGCTTGAAAAAGAGACAGAAGTAACGTTTTATTACCACGATAGTACTCATGCGATCGCTGATTCAACGTGGTATACGCCGATTCCAAAAGAAAAACAGCCGCGATTAGTCGGAACGATTTTGCCTGCGATCGGCTATGAAAAAGAAGTCGATGGTTGGACGCCAGAGACGTCGAGTGCATTTTTAGTCGATAATAACTTCGACTTCATTTACACATTTACTGCTCGTGTACCAAAAGGAAACTATGAATTTAAAGTGACGTTAGGGAATAGTTGGGATGAAAGTTATCCTCAAGATAATGCTAAATTAAACGTGTTAGAAGAAACGACAATTACGTTCTTCTTTAACGCAAAAACAAAGGAGTTATATACAGACTACAGTCCAACAGGTTCGGATGGCAACGTTGACAAAGATCGTTTAAAGCATAATACGTGGGACTCTTTATATCGTCAGCCGTTTGGAGCAGTGAAAGCAGGAACGGAAGTGACGTTACGTTTAGCTGCGAAAAAAGGCGATGTAACGAAAGCGAACGTGTATGTGAAGAATACAACGACAGGAACGGCGAAGTTGTACGGGATGAGCAAAGTAGGAGTGATCGGAGACGATGAATATTGGGAAGCGACATTCACTCCTGAAGAAAAAGGGTTATATGGCTATAAATTTATCGCGATGGACGGTGCAGCTAAAGCAGAGTATGGTGAGGATACACAAGAAGGTCAATGGGGACGAGCGGTAGATAAAAACGCAGAATTATTCCAATTGACTGTATATGACCCAAACTATAAAACGCCAGATTGGATGAAACAGGCGGTTGTATATCAAATTTTCCCTGATCGTTTCTTTAATGGAAATCCAAATAACGACAAAGTGAAAGAATATGGGCGTGGAAATGAGCCAATTGAGTATCGGGAGTGGTCGCAACTTCCTGACAATCCACGTATGAAAGATACTCCTGGATATGATGGCGACGGGTTTTGGAATAACGACTTTTTTGGTGGAGACATTGCAGGAATTGAACAAAAGTTAGATTACTTGCAGTCTTTAGGTGTAAATACAATTTACTTAAACCCGATTGCGCATGCGCCATCAAACCATAAGTATGATGCACAAGATTTTAAAGAAATTGATCCGATGTTCGGAACACCTGAAGAGTTTGAATCATTTGTGAAAGCGATTGCATCACGCGGTATGCATCTTATTTTAGACGGTGTATTTAATCACGTATCAGACGATTCTATTTACTTTGATCGTTACGGAAAATACCCGACTGTTGGAGCATATGAATATTGGTCGGCTGTGTATGATTTGATGAATGAAAAAGGGTTGTCGGAAGAGGAAGCACGTGCTCAAGTAGAACAAAAGTTTAAAGATGAGGGACAACAGTTCAGTCCGTACGGATTTCATTTATGGTTCAATATCGAGAATGAAAAAGTAAATGGTGTATACAAATATCAATCGTGGTGGGGATTTGATAGTTTACCAGAATTTAAGTCTGTCACTGGAACGAAAGTACCGTATGCGAGCGAATTAAATAATGAGCAACTCGCAAACTACATGTTTTACGAGCAAGATTCTGTTGCTAAAAGTTGGATTACGCGCGGAGCATCCGGTTGGCGTTTAGATGTAGCTAATGAGGTGGATACGGCGTTTTGGCGTGAGTTTCGTAAAGAGTTGTTGCAAGGTGACTATGACCGTGGGCCAACGCTCAAAAACGGACAACAGCCGTTAATTCTCGGTGAAATTTGGGATGATGCATCAAAATACTTCCTTGGTGATCAATACGATTCAGTCATGAACTACCGTTTCCGCGGAGCTGTATTAGACTTTTTACGAAACGGTAAAGCAGAGGAAATCGATGCGCGATTAACAGCTATTCGTGAAGATTATCCGGAAGAAGCTTTTTATGCGCTAATGAACCTTATCGGCTCACATGATACGGCGCGTGCCATCTTCTTGCTTGGGAACGGAACAGATTCGTACGAGCGTGCTGAACTTGATCCGAACTATAATGAGCAACTTGGTAAACAACGTTCCAAAGTGGCTGTAATTTTCCAAATGGGTTATCCGGGAGCACCAACGATTTACTACGGCGATGAAGCAGGTGTAACAGGCTCTAAAGATCCAGACAATCGTCGTACGTATCCGTGGGGAAGCGAAGACAAGGAGCTTATTGCACATTATCAAAAAGTAGGTGCGATTCGCACGAAGCATCAAGATGTATTAGCGAAAGGAACAATTGAGACAGTATATGCGAAAGGTGATGTGTACGTCTTTGCCCGTCAGTACGGAAAAGATGTTGCGCTTATCGCGATGAACCGTGGGAATAGCGCGCAAACGGTACAGTTGGATGTTTCTTCAATCATTCCGAATGGAACAAGCTTTGTTGATGAACTACATGACGAATATGAAGTGACAGTATCGAACGGAAAGGTACAGCTAAACATTCCTGCCCTCGATGGACGCATGTTGTTTGGAAAAGTAACTGTTAATATGCCGAATGAGGTGACGAACGTTCAAGCGACAGCAGGCGTTGGACAAGTGACGTTAACGTGGGAAGGTGATGCACCGACTTATCGCATTTATCAATCCCCGTTAAAAGGTGCAGGTTATACGTTCGTGAAAGAGACGAATGAGGAAAAGGCTATCATTGATGGTCTGAAAAATGGAACAGCGTATTATTTTGCTGTTACAGCTGTTGATGAAAACGGAAATGAGTCGGCTAAAGTAGAAACGAATCGCGTCGTGCCACATTATCCTTTAAATGAGCAGCATATTGTACATGTGGACATCGTAAGCGATGATGTTTTGGACTTGGCAAAAGCGATCGTTGTTGAAGCGAAAGTGCGCATTGATGATGTAACAAAGCACGGCTTAGCGGACGGTTTAGAAGCTGTATTACAAGTGAAAAGACCGAATCATGAAAAGTGGGAAAACGTGCAGGCGGCATACGAACGTCAAGACGGTGAAGATAACGTATTCCGAGCATCGTTTATCCCGTTAGTTTCGGGAACGTACACGTATCGTTACGGCTTTACAACAAATCTCGGTGACAGTTGGGTGTATACAGAAGAAGAAACGTTTACACTCACTGCAAATGAGGCAGATCAACAAGCACCAGCAAAGGGCATTCAGCTCTTGCAACCAGATGTCGAATCTGGTCAAGTAAATTTATCATGGTCGTTTATTGAAAGAGACGATCATGATGCTTATATGGTAGTCATTGAGCGCGACGGTCAAGTGATTCATACGACAACAACGATTAGCACATCATTTACAGATTATGATGTAGAAAACGGAAAAACGTACACATATGTCGTAAAACTGTACGACCGAGCAGGAAATGTTGTCGAATCCAATGCGGTGGAAGTAACACCGAACATCGTTATGGTTCAAGTGACGTTTAAAGTGAGAGCGCCTAGTTACACGCCGTTAGATACGCGTATTACTATTCCAAACAGCTTGAACGGTTGGAACACAGGAGCTTGGGAAATGACGCGTGGTGGAGCGGTAACACCGGATTGGGAGTTTACAACGGAACTGCAAGAAGGTGAGACGATCAACTACAAATATGTAAAAGGAGCGTCTTGGGATCAAGAAGGATTAGCTGATCATACACGTGATGATCAAACAGATGATGATGTTAGCTATTATGGCTATGGCGCAATCGGAACGGAGTTAAAAGTTACGGTACAAAATCAAGGCAATAACAAAATGATCATTCAAGATTACATTTTACGTTGGATCGATATGCCTGTCGTTATTGAAGAAGTGAAAAAAGATGGCGATCGCGTCACGATAAAAGGAAACGCCATTAAAGGCGGTGTGCTCACGATCAATAAAGAACATGTAACGATTCACGATGATATGTCATTTACGTACACGTTCACACCGAATGCAAACCAAAAAGAAGTAGCTATCCATATTGAGCCTTCTGAAGAAAGCAAGGCGAATATTTTCAAAAATGACGGTGGAGCCATTGCGAAAAATACGAAAAGTTATGTGTTAAACATTGAAACGAAGCAATTACGTGAAGGGGTGTTAACTGAGCAGCCAGACAGCGGCACAACACCAGGAAGTGGCACAACACCAGGAAGCGGTACAAC
>NZ_FOJQ01000025.1:6018-35120 GCF_900111795.1 Anoxybacillus pushchinoensis
AGTGGCACAACACCAGGAAGTGGCACAACACCAGGGAGTGGCACAACACCAGGTAGCGGTACAACGCCGGGTAGTGGCACAACACCAGGAAGTGGCACAACGCCAGAAAAAGGTGCAGTTGTTGTTGAGCCGAAAGTGGAAGTGAAAGAAAGAGATGGAAAAGTTGTTGAAAAAGTTGCTACCGTTTCGTCGAACGATATCGCAACGATTGTCAACGAACTTTCAAATGAAAAGAAACAAGTCGTCATTTTCACAGGTTCGCTCGTTAAAGATGTGGTAACAAAAGTGGACGTACCTGCGGCGTTGTTTGTTCAAGCAGCTAATAAACAATCCGATGCGACGATTGTTAGTGCGAGTGAACAAGCGGTGTATAAATTGCCAGCAAAAGAAGTGAAGCAAGCAGTAGATCAAGTGGCTAAACAGCTCGGAACGACGGTAGATCAAGTAAGCATTTCCATCGAGATGAAAGTAAAAGATGCGCCACAATTACGGGTTAAAACGTTGTCTGATGCGGTACAGTTCCACGTTGTCGCAAAAGCAAATGGCAAGGAACAAGCCATTGATCGCTTTACTCAATATGTCGAGCGAGAGATTGCGCTCAAACAACCTGTTCAGCCAAATCGCGCGGTAGTTGTGCGCGTAAACGATGATGGGTCATTGACTCCAGTACCGACAACGTTCGTCGATCAAAAAGCGGTAGCGAAGTCGTTAACGAACTCGACGTATGTTGTTGTCGAAGGAACAACGACGTTTGCGGATGTCGGTCAACATTGGGCGAAGCCGTATATTGATTTGTTGGCAGCAAAACAGCTCGTTCGCGGGGTAACAGAGACGGCGTACCGACCAAATGAACCGATGACGCGTGCACAATTTGCCGTATTGCTTGTGCGTGCCCTCGCGTTGCCTAGTGAAACATATGACGGTCGATTTGCTGATGTAAAAGGAACAGAATGGTTTAACAAAAACGGTGAATTAGCGGCTGCAGTCAAACTAGGTATCATTCAAGGAAAGACGCTAAGCACGTTTGCACCAAATGAGCCGATTACACGCGCCGAAGCAGCTGTTATGATCGAGCGTGCTCTTAACCTTTCGTTCGTCAACTTTGACAAGGCGGCAAAAGATGAAACGAAGAAACTAGCGGATTTCCGTGATGCGAGTCAAATGCCAGCATGGTCAAGACAAGCTATTGAAGCAATATATCAAGCAGGGATCGTACAAGGTCGCCCAGACGGTACATTTGATCCAGCAGGTCGAATGACACGTGCAGAAATGGCAAAGGTGTTAGCAGAGTTTTTAACAAAGGCGAAGTTGATGTAAGGCCTCCGAGCAGGAGGTCTTACTTTTTTTGTCGTAAAGTGTCGAAATTTTTCGTATACCAATAAAAAAACAAGAATATTATAATATTTTATGTATTTTATAGTTTTATAACTTTATTTTTCCATAAAAGAAAGGAGAGAAACGAGTGAAGTGGAGAAAACCTTTTAGCGTTATGACGACGACGGTGTTAATGGCGAGCATGTTTGCCGGAAGCGCATGGGCCGATTCGTCGCCTAGTTTTAAAACATTGTCCACCTCGTCGTCTAGCAAATTACAGCGCGAGCTTGTACAAAAGAAGCTCGAACGTCAATTAAAAAAGCTTCCTCAAAAAGCAGAGTGGCAGGAGACGGACTATGTACGTATTGTAGTGGAGGTGGAAGGAAAAACACCACTTCAATACGCCACAGAGCAAGGCAAGCTGTATAAGGATTTATCAGAACAAACGCGAGAGCAGCTTGAAAAACAAGCGGAGCAAACACAAAAAGAAGCGTTGCAACAAATTCAACAGTCCGGTGTTGATATTGATGTGGAGCAGTCGTTTACAACAGTTGTAAACGGATTTAGTACAGAAGTGCAATATAAAGATATCGAAAAAATTCAAAGTTTGCCTTCAGTTAAGGCTGTACATCTCGTGAACGCATACAAACGTCCACAGCCGATGCCGAATATGAAAACGAGCCATCAGTTTATCCAGTCTGAAGCAACATGGGCGGATGCGCAGTTGCGAGGAGAAGGAACAGTTATCGCTATCATTGATACAGGCGTTGATCCTAACCATCAAGATATGAGGTTGAGCGAACAAACAGATGAAGCGTTAACAAAAGATGATGTAGAACAAATCGCCAGTGAACATCACCTCCCAGGAAAATACTTCACAGAAAAAGTGCCGTACGGATATAACTACTTCGATAAAACAGACGAAATTCGTGATCTTGGTCCAGCAGCTTCTATGCATGGCATGCACGTAGCTGGCACAGCTGCGGCAAACGGTCAAATTTCTGGTGTTGCACCAGAAGCACAAGTGTTAGCCATGAAAGTATTTAGTAATGATCCGATGTATGCATATACATATGACGATGTGTATGTAGCGGCTATTGACGATGCGATTAAACTCGGTGCAGACGTCATTAACATGAGTTTAGGAAGCGCGGCCGCATTTTATAATGAACAAGATATGGCAAGCGAAGCGATTGCGCGCGCAACAGAAAACGGAATTGTCGTATCGGTGTCGGCAGGAAACTCAGGTCATTTCGCTTACGGATTTGGTAACCCACTCGCTGAGAATCCTGATATCGGGACTGTTGGAGCTCCAGGTCTAGCAGCAAATGCCCTTCAAGTTGCGGCAACAGGGAATGAAAGATATTTATATGAAACATTTGTCAATGTGGGTGACTATCAATTTGTAGGTTATGGGGCAGATAATTGGGTGAAAGCGTTTGGCGATGATCCAGTTGAGTTAGTTTCCCTTGGTGGTGCGTATGGCTTTGTTGAAGATTATGATGGCATAGACGTAAAGGGAAAAGTTGTTCTTGTTCAACGTGGACAGATTTCATTTTATGAAAAAACAATGAATGCTAAAGAAGCCGGAGCGATTGGTATTATTGTTTACAATAACGGAAACCCGAACTTTTACAAAGATCAAGGTGGATGGGATCTCATTCCATTTATGAAAATCCAAACAGAAGATGGACAAGCATTAGAGGAGCTGATTGCTAATGCTGGTGGTTCGCTTCAAGTCAACTTTGCAGTCAAAGATCAAACCGAAGATCCAGAAATGGGACGAATGACAGATTTTACGTCATGGGGAACGACACCAAGTTTACAGTTGAAGCCAGAAATTTCTGCTCCAGGTGGAAATATTTATTCGACATTGCAAGACAATAAATATGGATATATGAGCGGAACATCGATGGCAGCGCCACATGTAGCAGGTGGTGCAGCGCTTGTTACGCAACATTTAAGAGAACAATTCCCGAATATGGGAACGAAAGAGCGCGCAAAATTAGCAAAAATTTTACTAATGAATACAGCGAATGTAATTACGGATCAAGAAGGTTATCCATTCTCGCCACGTCGCCAAGGTGCTGGAATGATGCAAACGTATGCAGCGGTTACAACGCCAGTATACGTCGTTAATACAACGACTGGTGAGGCGAAAGTCGAACTTGGTGATTTTACAGAGAAGTCAATTAAAATGACATTTACAGCATATAACATGTCAAACGAAGATGTCACATATGACGTGAAAGCGAATGCGTTAACCGATCTTGTAGATGGAGATTATAACGCTTTAGCGGCACGTCATATAGAGGGTGCAGTCATTTCGACAGAATCTGACCAAATTGTAGTTCCAGCGAATGGGAAAAAACAGTTTTCTATAAAAATCGATTTATCAAACGCGAAAATCCCAACAACTGCTGGGGCGAAAGAACTTCATGAAAATATTTTTGTTGAAGGATTTGTGCAATTGAAAAATGAAACAAAACCAGATTTAACGATCCCATATGTTGGTTTTTACGGCCATTGGGATGAACCGAATATTTTTGATGGCATTGCCGATCTTGGAGAAGCATCGTTTTACGGCTGGTCAACGATGATGGATGAAACGACATCGTTTTTAATGCCGAATGAGGAAGGAAAGTATGCATTTTCTCCAAATGGCGACGGCTTTATGGATCAAATTCAGCCACTGCCAACATTTTTACGCAATGCAAAAGAAGTGCAATACAACATTTTAAAAGATGAGAAACAACTTCGCCGTATTAAATCTGAAAACAACGTACGGAAAAATTTCTTTGATGCCGGAAGTGAGCCGCCATTCTCTTACATGGACGGTCGTCTATGGGATGGAACAGCAAAATTCCAATTTGTTCCGGATGGAGAATATGCGTATGAACTAAAAGCAGTCATCGACTATCCGAATGCACGTTGGCAGTCGAAGAAAATTCCAGTTCTCGTTGATACGGTAGCACCGACTTTATCAGTTAACTATGATGAAGAAACAAATACGGTTTCATGGGAAGCTATTGAAAATGGTGCTGGTATTGCTGGTTACGATGTATTCGTAAACGGAGAATCGATTACAGGCGAAACATTGTTATCAAAAGAGGAAACGAGTGTAGAACTTCCACAAGTTTACACAAACGCGGAAGTAACGGTAGCTGCGATTGACTATGCTGGAAACGTCAATTTTGCTTCAACGGTCGTAGCGGATGAAGAAGCGCCAATCATTTCACTATTCTCGCCGGAACCACTTAGCGCGTATGGTTCAAGAGATGTACATGTTTTTGGTGCAATTAGTGATGTGTCAAATGTTGAAGTGACTGTGAATGGAAAGAAAGTGACGGTAATTAATGACCAAATGATCGGCAAATATTTCTCTACGGTTGTGTCATTTGAAAGTGACGGTGTGAAAGACATCCAAGTAACAGCAACCGATGAAAAAGGTCAATCGATTACGATTAACCGTACGGTGTTTGTTGACTCAACGCCAGGGGAAATCGAATTTGTAGAACGTGTGCCGAAGTATGTCACACATGATGTGGACAAGTTTAACTTGCAAGTGAAATTAAAAGATAATTACCGCCATATGCAATTTTATGTCGACGACGATTTTGCTTATGGGGTAGATTTTGAAAGCCCGTTTGTTATGAAAGATTATGAACATACGTATACGCAAGAGTTGCAGCTAGAGGAAGGGCTCAACACATTTGTGCTTACATTAAAAGATCTTGGTGGCCATGTGACACAAAAAGTTGTATCGATTTATCGTCTAGCAGAAGGAGAACAGCCACCAAAAATAGAGATTACAGACACATACGTACAACCAAACCAATTTGTTAGCACAAACCGTCCAGCATGGTTCAGTGCATACGCAAACGAAGAAGTGACGTGGAAAGTAAAAGTGAAAAATCCAATCGGTGAGGAGCAACAACTTCCAGAACAAATAGGACAGGAGTACTCTTACGCTTATCAAGTGGGACAAGATGCGATGAACGGCACATATACTGTGACGTTTGAGGCATACGATGCAGAAGGGAAGCTCGTTGATTCGAAAGTCAATACATTCGTTGTATACAACTATGAAACGCTAATTGAAGCGGTAAAAGTATTAAATGAAAACGGTGAGGAGCAAACATCGTTCAATCAAACGGGTTCTGCTTACGTGATGGCACGTGTTCAAAACTTAGAATACGCGCCAGTCAAACCGCTTGTTATTTTACAAGTGCTTGATGCAAATCGCCGCGTCGTTGGACGGGCTTTCCTAACGATCGATCAACTTGATCCACAGCGAACAAACGGTCTTGGTATGCAATTGCCACTTTCATCCCTTGCAAAAGGAACGTATGCAGTAGAAGCATTCGTTTGGTCAGGATGGGATCAAAAAGCAATGGCTGAAGCAAATAAAGACAAAGTTCAATTCCAAGTAGAATAAAGGAGGGGTCTCTCCCCTCCTCATTAAAGTAAGGAGGAATGTCGCAGTGAGGAAAGCGTTATATACGCTATTAGCAATCTTACTTATTTTCTCATCTTTAGCTCCTTCTATTGCGGTATATGCACAGGAGGAGAAGAAAACGATTCAAATTGAACTGCCTGAAGGATATGAACCTGTCGGAAAGGCGAGAGGGTTGTTAATTGGTTATAATGATGGAGATCCGTACACATCGATGGAATGGTTAACTGGGGTAGATGGCGAGACGAAAATCATCGTTCCGGTTGAAAGGTTGAAGCCGGATGTAACGTATGAACTTAGCTTTTCCATTGACGTAAAAAATGAACAAAATGAATATGCCGTATATGCGGATACAAGAAAACTCACATACGAACAATTAAAAGCATTGCTTGATGGTGAGACATTGTCTTTACCTACGGATCTCGTACCGATTCAAGTGACAGGTGAAGGTGCCCCAATTACCAAAAAAGCTTCAGCGGAGTATTACTTATCGACGAAGCCTTTTGATTTTACAGTTCATGCATATGACGCTAAAAGAAAAGTATTCGTTCGCCCGCAAAAGATGACTGTGAGTTATCGGGGGTTTGATGATGAAAATAATGGTTATGTTGTATACAAGCAATTCGAAGTAAATGGAGAACGTCGTGTATTGTCATTTGAGGATGCGTTTCATGACGTTTCAAAGATTGGAATAAAGGGTGATAAAAAATTAACATCGTTTATGTTCGTGCGTGAAAAACAATCTAGTGCTGCAGACGTTGATTTGAACGGAGAAGCTATTTCTCATGTGTATGTGACATCTGATCAATACAAGTATGCTGTTTTTAGTGTAGTTGATGATGAGGGATATGTATACGAACTGTTACCTATTGATTTTAATTTTACAACATCTCGTACGCTATCCGTTGTCGGCCAACCGATATTAGAAAGCACAGATGTATCTTACTGGAAAGATAGTTTGAAAGGCCCATCTATTCTTTTGACTACTGATTTGATTCAAGGAGATGTTAAGTTAAGAAGAATTAGCCAAAATATCGATGGTGTGTATAAGGAGATTCAACCATCTATTCGTATTGTCAATCAACAAGGACAGGACATCGAGTTTGAGAAGGAGTATGTCACGGTCGAGTACGCTCATCTCCGAGTACCTAACTTATCAGACGGCACATATATCGTATACTATGAACTACATCTTCCAGGCGGAAATGACGTGTATTGGAAAAAGGAACTTAAAGTATCTGACGGAGAAACATCTCAACCTGTTCCAGAAAAAGAAGTTCATGTTCAAACAGACAGAGCCATGTATTTGCCGAATAGCGAAGTAAAGTTTAGCGGTTACGTACGTAAAAAAGGCCAAGCTGGTTACGGAATGAAACCGACATTAAAAGTGACATCGCCGACAGGAGACGTTGTATATACGTACCAATGGAATGATGCAGATATTCAAACAGATGGTTCGATTTTTACATCGTTTACATTAAACGAAGCAGTTACAGGTGTATACAAAGTTGAGCTAGCAACAGGAACAGGGGAGAGAGCTTATGCATCGTTTACTGTTTCTGAAAATACCGCACCAGTGATTGTTTCGCCACAAGACGGCTCATTTGTTCGTGGGGATGATAATAAAATTCACATTTATGGATATGCGAATGCGAATGTCGATTTAACTGTACAAGCAAAACAAGGAGAAGAAGTAATTGCATCTGCAAAAACGAAATCAGATTCAACAGGTCATTTCTCTACCGAGTTAAAGCTTGAGGATGGAACGTATTCATTAATCGCATCAGATGGTGAACACTCATCTAAGCCTGTAACAATTACAGTCGATACAACGCCACCTGCTAAGCCAGAAGTGACGATCCAAGAGGAGGACAATGAACTCGTTATTCGTTGGAATGAAGATAGCGATGTTGCTTATTACAATATTTTACTTCAAGTGAATGGTGGAGAGTGGCAACAACTCAAATCAGGCTTAAATGGTCAAGAGTATCGTTACTCACCATTGTCGCCAAATACGACATATCGTTTTAAAGTTGTCGCAGTTGACCAAATAGGAAACTATAGCGAGGCGGTCGCTGAATGGAAAACAGAAGACTTTTCAGCAACGACATTGAAAGTTCATACGGACCAAGGGTACTTAAAATTGGATACAAACATTGGTGTTGAATTATATGGTTCATATAAAGAAGGTTATACAGCGACGGCGGTCGTATATTATGACGGGAAGCAAAAAGAAATCAGCTTACCGTACGATACGGAGCGTAAAGCATACATTGGGGCGTTCCCGATTGAACAAGGTATGAAGCTTGTTGATAAAGTTGTTGCGTTTATTATAAATGAAAAAGGACAAAAAACGAACGAACTGATCGAAAACGTTAGAAAGTATGTAGGTGCAACAGTTGAAGGAACAGTACGTGCTAATGGCGAGCCGTTAACAAAAGGAAAAGTACAAATTGGGGCATATACAACATCTATTCAGTCCGACGGTACGTTTAAGCTCGAAGGGTTGCCAGAAGGGTTTTATAGTGTCGATATTTACAGTGGAAAAGAATGGGATTATGCTGTTTCAACGCTTCAATTACACTATGGACAAAAAGAACAAGTCACACTCAACTTACCACAAGAAGTGCGCATTCATTTTGTTGATCAAAATGGACAGGCAGTAACTGACCGTTTATACGTAGAGATGTACAACGATCGTGCATGGTTTAGTGGATATATTAATCAAAAAGGGCAGTTCGTTTCTTGGGATGATCGTGCATTAAAACGTGTGCCGGCTGGAGAGTATAAATTGATCGTGTACGGAAACGGTTTATATGAAACGTTGAAAACAAAAGTTACAATTGATCCAGAACACAATTATGTAAGAGAGCCAATTGAATTCACATTAAACAAAAAAGACATCGAAGTCGTTGATGTCAAGCTAACTTTCAAAGATAAAGATGGAAATGTCATTACGGAACCAAATGCATATTTTTATTTATACCAATATGACGTATATCGCACATCGAATTACGAGCTTGGTTTTTACCATTCAACATATCCAGTTGAATACAACGAAGATGGCAGTATAACGATTCCGAACGTCGTTGTTGCAGATGGTTATTTATTATATACAAGTGTACCTGGATATATCACGAAAGAACAAAAAGTAGACATTACAAAAGATCATTATGATGTAGTTATCACACTTCATAAAGGATTGACAGTTACAGGAAAAGTTGCTGATTACGACAAAATGACAAATGTGTGGATGTATGCATATACGGGCAGTAGCTATGGCTACGTATCATTTGCAGAGGATGGTACATTTACAATTAAAGGATTAAACGCAAATGAAGAAATCACATATGTCGTCTCAGCAACCGATTATGTCGAAAAGAGAGAGACTGTTTCTGGGGCAAGTGAAGGTGAAACGCTTGATCTCGGTACGATCACGTTAGAGAAAGCAAAATACATTGATGGACGTGTGTACGAAGGAAGTAAGCCACTCAAACATGTGTACGTATACGTATATGATAAAGATGGACAATATGCAGGTTGGGCGCGTACGGATAAAGATGGCTATTTTAAAGTGCGCGGCTTACAACCAGGTATGTACAAACTTGAAGCATGGTACAACGGGAAAACGCTTGAGAAAGAAGTTGATATTCAAAAAGAATCACAAACGGTCACGCTTCCATTTACAAAAGGAACAGGTAGTTTTGTAGGAGAAGGGAATCGCTTTGTTGCATCGGTAGATACAGTTGTGCCGGGTAAAACGATTGACTATAAGTTAACGTATCGAAATAACGGTAACAGAGATGAAGAGAACGTTCCTGTGACGATTACTTTACCTGAACACGTTGATTTGGTAAATGGATCGCTCGTTGTCAACGGTCAACAAGCTACATTAACGAACGGTAAAGTGACTATTCCTAAAGTAAAAGCAGGAGAATCAGGATCTATTTCTTTCCAAGTGAAAGTGAAGGAAAATGCAGATGATTTCGTACGTGTAGTTGCACAAGTTGGCAGTGGTGATGAGTTATCAGCTACGACGAACGTCTTGTTCGTTACGTTACAAGCGCCGTCTCAAACAGCAGATAAAAAAATCAAAGTGTACGGGAAAGCGAAACCGAACGCCACTGTTGAAGTGTATGCGGCGGGCAAAAAGGTAGCGGAAACAAAAGTAGAAGGGCGTTGGTGGTTTGCGACAGCAACGTTGCCAGTCACGAAAGAGAAAGAAACGTTCCAATTACAAGCCGTTGTCAAAGAAAATGACCAGAAGCATATGTCGGATATCGTGACTGTTCAATACGATGCATCTGTTCCGAAAGTAGAAACAGCGGAAGTATATGCTGGATGGAATGGAACGGTATCGCTCAATCCTCACACAGGAGTTGCTTCGTTTGCAATTGTTGAGGGAACACCGTTAGATACAAAAGTTGTATTTAGCGATGAAGTGGATGAAGCATGGATTGAATTTTTAGGTGAACAGTATGAGATGACGAAAGGAAATGACGGAAAGACGTTCACATTTGACGGTTCACGACTTGGCTTTTGGAGTTCATACGGTGAACAAATGTTACAGCTCATTTTCAAAGCGAAAGGACAAGAAATTCGTCTTCCACTGATGCAAATTATTGTGCTTATTGACCCATCAGGTTATGTGTTTGAAGGTAGCATGGAGAACCGTTTAGAAGGTGTAACAGCGGAAGTACAACAGCTACAAGGTGATGAATGGGTTAAATGGAATGCAGAATTTTATGGTCAAGTCAACCCGCAAGTGACAGATGAAAATGGCCGATACGGTTGGGATGTTATTAGTGGCAAATGGCGTGTTGTATTCTCAAAAGAAGGTTATGAGACATATATATCACGTATTGTAGACGTTCCGCCAGCAGAAACACAATTGAATGTGCCACTTGTCCGTCAAAGTCATCCGCGCGTAGAAGCAGCAACGCCTGCAACAAATGCGGAAAACGTAGACACGAATGCAAACATACAAGTTACATTCGATCGATTAATGGACAAATCGTCGATCGAACAAGGTGTAAGTGTGTATGAAGTGAAAAACGGACAAAAAACAAAAGTAGCTGGTACATTTACGTATGATCGTATGTACAACGGTTACAAGTCTGACGAAAGTAAAAAGGATGCGAGCTTGCTAGATGGTAAGGGAGAAAGCGGTTGGTTTGTTGAAGATGCAACGAAAAAACTCGTTCAATCATTTACATTTAAACCAAACGTGCCACTTAAATATGGTACAACGTACGAAGTTGTTGTCGGCTCGCAAGTAACAGACTATGCGGGTAAGGCGATGACAGATTATACGTATACGTTTGTAACAAAACAACAACCGGCTAGTTCGGCACCGGGAGGGTCTTCAGGATCAACGCCAAGTCCGGCTCCAGTTCCTGTGCCAACACCATCTCCAACGACAGGTGTTGGTAAAGAAGTAACAGTAAATGGTGAAAAAACGGTTGAATTACATGCGGAACGTGTGTTGGAAATGGCAAAAAATGTTGATGTAGTCACGATCGCTGTTGAACGTAAACAAGGAGAGCAAAACATTCATACGCTGAGCGTACAAGTTCCGAAGCAATTGGCAGAGGCATTGTTAGCGAGCGGGAAATCTATGTCCATTCAAATGAATGGGGCTACAATGACTTTATCAAAAGAAGTGTTAAAGCAGCTAGCAAAAGCGGATGTGAAGCTATCTGTCGCTATCAAAGAGGCGAAACAAGAAGTAGGGGGCAATATCATTGCACCTGTATACGAATTATCGGCTAAAACGTCCGATGGACAACTATCGTTTAAAGATGCTGTTACTGTGGCGCTCGATGTGACTTCTACGCCTGTCGACGCTCGAAAAGCAGCTGTATATCGTCTCACCGATCAGTCTTATGAATATGTTGGCGGTGTGTACGATCAGTTCAAAAAGCAATTTGTCGTTTCCCTTCATTTGTTTGGTACATTTATCGTCGTTGAACAAAATAAAACATTCAACGATGTGACGAGCCGTTTATCGTGGGCGAAAGAAGAAATTGAAGTGCTTGCATCGCGCACAATTATTCAAGGAATGACAAAAGACCGTTTTGAGCCAAATGCGCCGATTACACGCGATCAATTTGCTGTATTGCTTGCACGTGCACTACAGTTGCCAACTGTTTCATATGAAGGCGTGTTTGCAGACGTGCCTGCACAGTTGACATGGGCAGCTCCATATATTGAAGCGGCGTATCGTGCAGGAATCGTTCAAGGAAGCGGCGGTCTATTTAAACCTGATGATGCTATCACGCGTGAACAAATGGCAACGATGCTTGTGCGTGCTCTTGCATATAAAAATCAAAACATGCAAGGAAACGAGTCCATTTCGTTCGCTGATGAATTAGCTATTGCCCCATATGCGCGTGAGCATGTGCGGTTAGCTGCTTCATTACAGTTAATCCGTGGCACAGTTGCGAATGGTAAACTTGTGTTTAAGCCAAAAGCGAATGCCACACGTGCAGAATCAGCCGTGATGTTGTATCGCTTGCTTCAACAACTAGGAGAGTTTTAAAAGTTCAGAATGGCTTCTGTCGAATAGACAGGAAGCCATTCTTCTATGCTACATTGGAGGAGGATTATGAATGAAAAAAGGAATCGCAACATTGCTATGCTTGTTGCTTATCTTCTCTTCTTTGCCAGCTTGGGCAGCGGGGGTAACTGTACAGACAGATCAGTCGTCTTACATACGAGGGGGAAAGGTAAACATTGTTGGAAATGTGCAAGGAAAGGGAACAAAACCGACGCTCACAGTACGTGGACCTAATCAGTCAATTGAATACACTTATCAATGGAATGATAGCGAAATTAGCGATCAAGGTGCGGTGCAAACTTTCTTTACATTACGGGACAACGCGACGTACGGTACATATACAGTCACGTTAAAAGCGAGCAGTGGGGAAGCAACAACAACATTTGTTGTTGAAGAACAGAAAAAAGAGAAGATAGTTGAACTAACTGCGGAATTAAATGCTACATCTTATGTAGAAGGGGATACGGTGACTGTTTCAGGGACAGTGAAGGAAGATGGAAAAGGAGTGAGTACGAGCGTACAAGTCACTTGGAAAAAGAATGGAACAGAATTAAAGAAAGAAGCTGTTTTTTCTAACAATAGTGGGCAATATACGCATACGTTCCGTCCGATTGCGGCAGGGTCTTACACAGTTAAAGTCGAAGCTTTAGGAAAAGAAACGGAACAAAGTTTTATCGTCTCATCAGCACCAACGCCAGCACCGAGTCCAACACCAACACCGAGTCCGGCGCCAGCACCAAGCCCGACACCGAAACCAGCTCCAGCGCCATCGAAAGATGAGGAAGTAGATCGTATAGTGCGTGAACAATTGCAATCATCGGTGGCAACAGTGACGGTTCAAGTAGAAAAGCAAGCGACTGTTGCGGCAACAACAGTCGGAGAGCTTGTGAAAGCCAATAAACCTTTAGCTATTCAAGCAAGCGGTGCAACAGTCGTTATTTCACCAAATGTGTTGCAATCGTTTCATGCACGCACACATGCAACAGTGGCAGTTATACCTGTACAAAAAGAAGGAGCATACCGAGCGTATGACTTTTCAATTCAAGTAGATGGGGAAAAATATGAGCGCTTATTTGAAAAACCAATCGAAATTCGTATGAATGTAGGTAAGCAAGTCAAACATGCTGATCATACAGCGGCATATTATTGGGATGAACAAACAAAACAATGGGAATATGTTGGAGGCTCGTTAAAAGGGGAAGAATGGGTTGTTGCTGTATCTCACTTTTCCACATATGCAGTTATTGAACAATTTCATACATTTGCTGATATACATGCACATTGGGCGAAGCCATATATTGAATCGCTAGCATCTCGAATGATTGTGAAAGGAATGAAAAAAGACGAATTTGTCCCAAGTGGACATGTGACGCGGGCAGAGTTTGCCGTATTATTAGCAAGAGCGTTACACTTGACAAAAAGCTCGTACAAAGGTGTGTTCTCTGACGTGAGCGAACAATTAAAGTGGGCGGTAGTTGAAATTGAGGCTGCAAATGCGGCAGGTATTATTCGTGGAAATAACGGTCGTTTTGAACCACATGCACCGATTACCCGTGAGCAAATGGCGGCGATGATTGTACGGGCACTTCAATATAAAAATGCGAAATCTCTAGAAGGGGTTAAAGAAAGCAACGTAGTATTTGCAGATGGTTCTACAATTGCGTCTTATGCTCGAGAAGATGTGCAATTAGCTGCTAAGTTGAAAATAATTGATGGGAAAATAAAGAATGGTCAACGTGTTTTCGACCCGAAAGGGAAAGCAACGAGAGCAGAGGCGGCAAAAATGTTATATGAAATGACTCGATTAATCAATGAATAAAAAAGAGGCTGTCATAGACACGCCTCTTTTTTTTTTTTTCACCTCACCGTCGAAATTTCAATCCCAAGCGGCAAGGCAGCTCCACCTGCATGCATGAATTCAAGCTTGAGAACGTCTTGAGGGGAAAAGACGGTATAATCGATATAGGCTGATTGAGTAATCGGGCGAAGTGGCGGGATGAGATAAACAACCCCGTTTATTTTCACAGCTCCACAATAAGCCCCGCCACGACCGCTAAAGCGTAGACGAATCGTTTTTATTTCCCCTGTTCCATTTTGAATCGGAAGCGATAGACGGTATGTTAAGCCGTAATGCCCCGGGTTGTGCACTGTTTGTGACGGATCGCTTAACGCATTGGCAACCGAGAGTAGATGATCCGTTCTTCCGTTTGAGATGCTGTAGGCGACGGCTGGGCTGTCAGTTGTATATGCAGGCAACGTCGCTTCTAATGTCGATCCTTTCCATACACCGCGCGGATGGGTTGCATATGAGTCAAGCGGTGCAAGTGTAGGCGAAACGGTTGAAAAGTTAGCTAAAGAACTCGTTACGATCGTTCGTATGCGATAGTTAGTCATTGCGCCTTCTTGTTGAACGGTAAAGTCGTATAAAAAGCCGAGCAGTTGATTGTTCGCGACGTCAAATGATTGGATAACAGCGCTTGTTCCAGCTTTCACTTTTATTGTTGGAACGGCTGTGAGCGATTGGCGCAACACCGCCTCTGCAATCGGTAAGCCAACATCGTAATGTCCCCAACTGTTTGGGCTTGTTCGATACGTCCCTTTTCCGCTTGTAACGACAAGGTCGTTAGATGAAGAGAGGTTATCGATCACAATAGCTACGGATGCCCGTTGACCTAACATATTGGCGTGCCAACCGAACACACGATGATCGACTGTTTGTTGTCGCTCGCGAACGTCATCTAGCGCTAACGTTGCTTGGCGATTTGGCACTGACTCCGTTGTAAGTAGTTCGGGATTGTCGCTAATGAGTAAACGCCGTTCGTCAGCAACGGTCGGTGTATGAATATGTTGCGGTACAGTAATCGCTGTTTCTTCGGTAAGTAACATAGGGCTTCGAAACGTCGTTCGTGGAATCGTGAAAAACATATTTGTTCCCCTCGTCGACATTTGTGCCCCAAATATGCTCATCACCCAAGAAGCGGACACGTACCATTCATCATTTACACGAATCGGTGCGAGCGGAGTGATCATTTCATGGTTATCGACGATCACTTCCCTTTTTCCAGCGGTAATCATCATTTGTCCATGTGACAAACGAACCGTCATTGTTTCATTCGTTTCGATCCAATCGACATTCACATCAATGGCGGTTAATAGCTGTTTCAATGGGATGTATGTATAGACGCCGTCGGTCATCGCGTGGCTCTCGATTTTTGTTTGATTGACATATACAGAAAAAGTGCTTCGTTGCAACGCATTCCATGAAATGCGTACTTCTTTCCCCGTCCATTGAACGTTAGCATCTAACGCTTCCGACACGAATCGAACGGGTACAAACGTGCGTCCTTTATGAATGATCGGGGGGACATCAAGTGTTACGGACTGACCATTGATTGTTGCGGCCGTTGACTGCACTTGAAGAATGATCGTCTTTTTATTTTTTTGTACAATGACACGTCTTGTTGTTGCGTCCCAATGTACGTTCGCCCCTGTCGATTGAGCGATAGCTCGAAATGGAACGAGAATGCGGTTTTGTACCATAATGGGTGGCACATCTGTTTGTAACGTTTTCCCGTTTGTTATGATCGGGATATGAACAGGTCGAACGCTTGATGCCTGGGCATCTGTTGTTATAAACGACAAGCTAAGAAGCGCAATGACTGCATATCCAATAATTTTGTTTAACAACATATTCACTCCTTCCTAATTCCTAACACATTATACCATATTTATCTCTTTTGTCACGCATGTTACAAAATGGAATAAAAAAGGCATCCTACCATGACGGTTAGGACGCCTCTCGTTTATTGATTCACGACTGTTATTCTTCCTTCAACAGTTGGGATCGGCTTGTTCGATTGCAAGTAGTTCATAACAATGGTGCTTAGCAGCTCGCCGCTATCGAACTCAATCGTGCTTGATTTGAACATGTCATAGCCGTCGCCGCCTTTTGCGATAAAGTCGTTTGTAGCAACGGTATACATTTTCGTCTCATCAAGCGGCTGTCCGTTAATTTTTACAGATGTTACACGTGCTCCTGCTTGTTTTGTCGCATCGAATGTAAACTGAATGCCGGAGACGTGCGGGAAGCCGCCGTTTTGTTCTGGGTACAGGCGAACACCATGTTCAAGTGCTTTTTTCAAATCGGCGCCGCTCATTGACACTTTGACAAGTGTGTTTGCAAACGGCAACGTTGTTAAAATGTGATTGCGCGTCACATCGCCTTTCGGAATGGAAGCGCGAATACCTCCACCGTTTGTTAGTGCCACATCCGTTTGAAGAGCTTGGCGCATCGCATCAGCGACGAGGTTACCGAGGTTTGTCTCTTTCGTACGCACGTTTGCGCGTTCTCCATCTAAGTTGACATCAATCGTTGTGATCACTTGTTGTAGCGTTGCATCCGTGCTATTTTTATGTGCATCGACAATTGCTTGAACGGACGCATCTGCTTGCTTTGTTGCGCTATCGCGATATAAGAAGCCATTTACACCAATGAGTTTACCTTTGTAAAACAATAAATTCGTTTGTCCGACCGCTTTTCCATATTCGAATGCTTGGGCAACATAAGCGTATTTAAATTTTTTCGGCGCTTCAATTGTGTCGTGACTATGACCACCAAGAATGACGTCTACACCAGCTACGTTGTTTGCGATGTTCTCGTCCGTTTGTAAACCGGCGTGAGAAAGAACGACAATATGATCAACTTTTCCTTTTAATTCGTTTACAAGCCGTTTCAGTGTCGTTTTTTCATCAGCGAACGTAATGCCAACGATGCCAGCTGGATTTGTTTTTACTGCCGTATCTGTCGCAGTTACTCCAACAAGCGCTACTTTTTTATTGCCGACTTGCTTAATTGTATAAGCAGGTAAAAACGGTTGACCATTTTTGTAAATATTTCCGCTTACAATTGGGAATTGAGCGGCTTGTTTTAATTCAAGCAACCGATCTTGCCCGTAGTTGAAATCGTGGTTACCTGGTACCATCGCATCATACTTCATCGCATTCATCAGTTCGACGACTGCTTGTCCGCTGTTTAGATTGACGTACGTCGTGCCGTGGAACGTGTCGCCCAAGTCGACAAGTAACGTTTGTTTATTTTTTTGACGCATATCTTGGGCGATTTTTGCGATTTTAGCAAAGCCCATTTCACCATTTTGTGCATTGGCAATGATGCGCCCATGTGTATCGTTCGTATGGATGAATGTAATCTTCTCAATGTTCGTGTCGTACCGTTTCAATATCGTTTTAGCTTGTTCGACTGTTAGCCATTGTTGTGGGCGGAGCGTTTGATCGCTATAGCCTTGAAGCAATCCGAGATGAATCGCAGCAGCCATTGGCTGTTGTGCCCACGGTTTAATGCTCGTTCCGTCTTTATACAACTTAAATATGTTTGTTGCATAGTGATGGCGAAGCTGTAAGGAACGAATGAGAAAAACATACGCTTGTTCGCGCGTTAATTTCTCATTTGGTGCGAAAGCGGTTTCCGTTTTTCCGTTTGTGATGCCTAGTCGAATAGCCGCTTCGACGTAAGGAGCAAGTTGCGGATCAACGTCTGTAAAAGGAAGCTCTTTTACTTCACTTTTGACGTCTACGCCAAGTGTTGTGATGAGCTGCTGTACAAACTCTCCGCGCGTGATGTTCTCGCTCGCTTGCGATGGTTGCGGATGGAGCGCGAAAGCTACCGCTAGCATACAGACGAGCATCAGCCATTTTTTTGTTTGCTTCATCATTTTTTCCTCCTCTAGTTCATTATGATTCTATTAAATTATAACAAAACGATATATATGTTTTGCCATGAAAATGTAAAAAAATTATTTTTTGTTTAAATTGTATGTCATTCCAATATCGTCACGATTTTTGTCTATTCACGTCGTTTTTCGCGCGATACAATGGAAGTAGGAGGAGGGATGTTGTGAAAAAGTGGCTTTGGTTATGTATCGTTTGTTTTTTATTTTCCGTCCGTGTGCAAGCGAGTGAGAAAGAGGAATGGATTATTCAAGTTCGCAACGAGTCGGATATGAAATATATCAATGCTGATGTGCTAGATGTGATTGGAACGTTTGCGAAAGTGATGATGACAGAAGAAGAGCGTGAACACGTCTCGCACCTGCCGTTTGTTGTTCGAATAGAAAAAAACGATCGCAAGCGTGCCGCGACAAATGATCCGTTATTTGTTGAACAATGGTCGCTTCCTGTCATTCGTTGGACATTCCCTTCGCTCACTTCGACAAATCACTTCATCGGCAAGCTGATGAATGTTGACGGACAGATGGAGACATATCGCGGCGAAGCAGTCAATGGTGAACATATCGTGTTTACAATGGGGGAGGAGCGTGTGACGAGAATATCTGTAACTCTCGATCATGTGGAAGGGCCGTGGCGGTTAGAAGTGAAAGATAGTAACGGAGAGATATTAGGAGAAAACGAAGGAGAACTTCAACGGCTAGATGTGCTTATCCCTCGCTTCTCGTCTACGATTCATTTGCATGTGATCGCATCCGATTGGCAACAGGCGCCGCGCATCATACAAATGAAGGCGGTTAATCACGTCGTCGTTGCCGTCATTGATTCAGGTATTGTGCTTCATGAAGATTTTGGCGATCACATTTTATATAGTTTAAGTGTTGATTATGCAGAAAAAAAACGTTATGCGGAAGATACGTTTGGTCACGGAACGCATGTAACGGGCATTTTAGCTGCGGTAGGGAATAATGGAAAAGGAATTACTGGGCTTCTTGGAGATGCTCCGATTGATATTTTGCCAATTAAAGTGTTAGATCGTTACGGCGTAGGCGGTGATTTTGAAATTGCGAAAGGGGTAAAATATGCGCTCGATCACGGTGCTTCTGTCATCA
Source organism: Anoxybacillus pushchinoensis (assembly GCF_900111795.1). GTDB lineage: Bacteria > Bacillota > Bacilli > Bacillales > Anoxybacillaceae > Anoxybacillus > Anoxybacillus pushchinoensis. The sequence continues at coordinate 25,202 of NZ_FOJQ01000025.1, forward strand.
ATTTAAGTTTAGCTGGACAAGGTGAGACGGAAGTGCTCCGCTCGATCATTGCAGAAGCGGTGAAACGAGGTGTGCATGTCGTTGCGGCAGCTGGCAATAGCCATATGGCAACAACAAACGTTTACCCTGCTAGCTATCCAGGGGTGATTACTGTAGCAGCGATTAATCGGCAACAAGCTCCTCTTTCTATTTCAAACTACGGTTGGGAAGTAGATGTTAGCGCTCCGGGAGATTTTTTATGGAGCACTTATATATCTGGCTATCGTACGATGCGCGGCACGTCGATGGCGACGCCGCACGTGTCCGCTCTGTTAGCTGTACTGCGTGCGACATACCCGGAAGAAGATGCGCTTCAACTTCGCAAACGTTTATGGAAAACAGCAAAAGATGTGCATTGGAGAGGATATGATATATATACAGGATATGGAATTATCCGATGGCAAGAGGCAATCGCTTCATCCACCCCATCGGGTCTTGACTGGTTTAATGTGCAGCCGGGGCAGCCGCTAAAAAGGAATGAGACGTATGTACTTGGTGTGTCTCCTCAGTTTATCGGTATGAACGGTCATATGTTTGTGAACGGAAAGCTCGTGCATTCGTTTCTTGTCGATCAGGACATGATGTCGTTTCGCTTGTTTGATCTGGCGCAACAACAAGGCGATATCGCCGTCGTGATCACGGACGATCAAAAGCGGGTTGTCGCCTCTGACGTTCGCCTCGTCCCGATTCGTATGACATCGTTTTCCGATGTGAACAAAACGCATTGGGCGTATGATGCGATTACACAAGCAAAGCAACGAGGAATGATACGTGGATATCCGGACGGTACGTTTCGTCCACACGTTTCTCTCACTCGTCGGCAAAGTATCATTATGCTTTATCGTCTGCTTAGTTGGGAGGCGCCGTCTGTATTGCGCTCTCCTTTTAGTGACGTGCCGCTCACATCAACAGATGCGCTAGCGGTCGTGACAGCTGCAGAAAAAGGAGTGGTAAAAGGAAGTGGGGGACGCGCACGTTTAGATGAACCGTTGACGCGTGGACAGCTTGCCCTATTGCTTACGCGTGCGTTGCAACTTGACAATGAGCCAATTCGTTCTGTTTATCCATTCCAAGACGTGACGCAACGAGATGTGTGGCTTGCCGTGCAATTGTTAGCGGAACGAGGATTAATTGCAAAACATGCTTTTTTCCGTCCGAATGATCCAGTCACGAGAGCAGAAATGTGTGCCATACTTATCCGTGCTGCTGAACTTATTCAACAAAAATCGACAAAATCAGCATAAAAAAAGCCCCGCCACTTCCAATTGGCGGGGAGGCTGACTTAGCAACCAAAACCTTATCGCATAAGTAAGTATAGCCGTTTTTTAAAAAAAAAACACTACAAAAATAATAACTTTGCTGTATAATTTTGTCGCTTTATGTCGTTATTTGTCGAAAAAGATTGAGGGATTTGTCGAATAGAAAAATGTGCATTATCGGGTATGGAAAAGGTTAGAATTGTTTGTTATGCTTAAGAATAGAAAAATGTCGAAAGGGAGAAGAACATGCTGGGGAAACGTCACGTGTATTGTCTTTTCATCGTTTTTCTTGCTTTTTTTTCTGTTGTGCCATATAGTTGGGCAAATACGGAAACGAATCAAGGAGGACGATTTGTCGATGTCGGAACGAACCATTGGGCGAAAAATGAAATTGATTTTTTAGTGAATGAGCGGATTATTGACGGTTATCAAGTTGGACAAGCGTTCGAGTTTCGACCGAGACAAGCGGTCACGCGGGCAGAGGCAGCAAAAATGATCGTCAGCGCTCTTGGCCAAACGGAGTGGAAAGAAGGAACGCTATCGTTTCAAGATATTCCTTCAAATCATTGGGCGCGCGGCTGGATTGCACGCGCAGTGCAAATGGGTATTATGGGCGGAGACGGGACGGCGAATTTTCGTCCGAACGCCGGATTGTCCCGTGCAGAAATGAGCATCGTGTTAGTCAATGCTTTTTCTTTGCCGAGCAAAGGGGCTGCTGTTGAATCTGCTGCGGTGTTTAAAGACACAGCAGGACATTGGGCGTTAGCGCATATTAATCGTTTATATTACCACGGCATCACGAACGGAAGGGACGGTCAATTTTTCCCGAGAGATGCCATTTCACGCGCAGAATTTGCTACGTTGTTAGCGCGAACGATTAACGATCAATTCCGCTTGCCGCTACCGGATTTAATTGAGCAAGGGAAAACGAATATTCAAGGTATAGTGACGACTGCAACTCTCAACGTCCGACAAACGCCGTCTGCGACAGGAACGCTTGTCGGAACTTTGAGAAAAGGACAAGTTGTCGATGTGTACGATATAAATGGGTATTGGGCAAAAATCGTTTACAATGGTCAATTTGCTTACGTGCATAAAACGTATGTAAAATTGCGAAATGTAGCAGGCTCTCCAGTAAAAGGGCGCATTATCGTTGTCGATGCAGGACATGGTGGAAGAGACCCTGGTGCAGTTGGTGGTGGGGCGAGCGAGAAAACGATCGTGCTTGAAGTGGCGAAATTATTAAAAGAGAAGCTTGAAAAAGCGGGAGCAACGGTCGTTATGACGCGCGAAACAGACGTGTATCCGACGTTACAGGAACGCGTCGACATGGCGAAAAACAATTATGCGGAAATGTTTGTCAGCATTCATACGAATGCAGCGACGAACACAAGTGCGAAAGGTGCTGAAGTATATTACGATTCATCGACAAATCCAAACAGTGAAGAAAGCAGAAAGTTAGCCCAATATATTCAAGAAGAAATTGTGCGCATGGCAAATATGGTGGACCGCGGGGTGAAAAATAGAGGATTATACGTTTTACGCAACAACACGGTGACAAGTGTGCTCGTGGAGTTAGGATTTATTTCAAATGCTGAAGACCGCGCCAAATTGACATCGGCTGAATATCAAAACATATATGCAGAAGCGATTTATCAAGGAATTGTGAAATACTATACGTCACAATAACGGAGGGAATGTTTTGAAAAGATGGATTGTTTTCATTAGTTTGCTTTTCCTTGCGGCATGCGAGCAAGAGCATGCCGGAGCAAGTGGGGAGCAGGAAATTGCGACGGCGCCATGGACGGAGCAGCAGCTAGCGGATACAAATAGCCGTATGAATCAAATCGATGACAAAATGAAACAATTGGAGCAGGAGTTAGCTAAAATAAAAGTAGCTGCCGATTCTCCGCAAGTGTTTAAAGATGTACCGATTGATCATTGGGCGTATGTTCATGTTGTTCGTTTATATCGTCAAAATATTGTTGGCGGTGTCGGAAACGGCTTGTTTGCACCTAATCAGGCAATTACGCGCGCGCAAGCTGCCGCAATGCTCGTTCGAGCGTTTCAATTGCCATTATCAACAAAACCGTCTATTTTTACGGATGTGCCAAACTCTCACCCGTTTGCTCGCGAAATTATGACAGCGTACGAGGCAGGCTTTTTCGGAGGGTACCCAAACAATCGCTTTGCACCGAAAGAATCGATGAAACGAAAGCATATGGCAATGGTTATTCAACGGGCCTTTCGATTACAAGCCACATCCGCACCGTATGCAGGGTATAAAGATGTAAACGAAAGAACGCAAGGAGCGTTAGAAATTCGTATCATTTCCCAACATGGTATCGCACAAGGGAGCAACGGATACTTTTTCCCAGAACAACCAACGACTCGTGCCCATTTTGCGACATTTATGGACCGAGCGCTGCAAATCAAATAGGCTGTGCATATGCACAGCCTATTTGATTTTTTTCACTTCAATGCCTTTATAATAATGTTTCAAAATTTGATCGTATGTGAACCCTCTTTCAGCCATAGAGCGGGCACCCCATTGGCTCATGCCGAGTCGATGCCCCCAGCCATTGCCTGTGAACGTAAATTCCGTTGGAGCGGTCGGATAGTACATCGTTTCGTTTTCTGTCCGAATCGAAGCATTTCCTGTTGCGATCGTCGTTTGTCCGCTAGTTGTTTGAAGCGCATAGCCAGCGATGTGATCAACTGTCTGCTCGGATCCGTCTGCTCGTTTGACTTTGACGTTTGCATTTCCTTTTACATCAAAGGCAATACTTTTTAGTGAGACGCCAAAAAACGAACGAAACGCATCAGATGACGACACGAATGAAGGGCGAGCTTGAACGACTCGCTTTTGCCCTGTTGCAGCATTGTACACTGTTGCTTCCACTTGTTGAACGCTTCCGGCATTCGTTCTTTGTGTAACGCGAAGGGATACGACTTGTTCGTTTGTTAACTTAAATCTTGATGATACAGTGCTTGTCGCAACTTTTGTATTCCATCCGTAGTGTGGGTTGCTTGGATGGCGATCGTACGGATCGGCAACGGAACGGATGTAAGGAACGGCTGATCTCCATACGTTCTCGCTATTTTCCGTATTTCCACCAGAGCTTGAGTGAAAATAAGCAGAAATCGGTTCATTTTGGTATGTCGCATATACACCGGCTGTTTCATTTACTGCCGCAGTAGAAGCAGCTTGTTCTTTCGACTTCCCGCCATATACTTGGCTCGCTACTGTCATTTGTAAAAACGACGTATTTTTTAATTGGGCATACGCATAGCTACGCGCTGCGACCGCTTGTGCTTTTAGCGCCTCTTTATGCCAAGAAGCAGGCATTTCTCCAGGGACGACCCCTTTTAAATAATCTTCCATATCTAACGTATTAAATAAGTTTGGTGCTGTCGCCCCAGGAGTGATCTCGAATGAACCGCGATATGTAACGGGTGCAGACGTGCCTCCTGCTTGTTGAATGCTGCTGATAGTGACGTCATGTTGTTCGCCTCTTGTTACTTCATCTAATAAAAAGCCGCTTGTTGACGTATACGAAACGCCATTAATTGTCGCGACGACTGCTCCGTTCGTTTGTGAAAAGACGATCGGATTTGTAAACGGGATGACTTGTTTCGTTTTTATATCGATCAGTTGATAGTTCCCATTCACCGTTGCTAAAAACGTTGCAGTCGGCAATAGTTTTACTTTTACAGGTGTTGGGTACGAAGCGGCGGCGACCGTCTGTGGAACGAGCAACAACATACTAAACGCAAAACATATCCAGCGAGCGATTTTCATATTTATTTCGCCGCCTCTAATTGTCGTTTTAGCTTTTCGACTTCTTGTTCGAGCTGTTGCACCCGCTGTTCTAGCTTTGTTACTCGTTCATTTAACGGATTGATTTTTGCTAGTACCCATTCCACACTTGCAAGTACAGGTTCGCTGTTCGCTAACGCTTTTGATGCAGATACAGTCAGCATCGCAGCAAGCAACATGACGGCAATCGTTTTTTTTCTCACTTTTTTCTCCTCCCTTATTCTATCTATCTCCCATTATAGCAAATGATTTCAACAAAAAGGGTGAAAATGCAACAAAATTCTAGTTTTCTATTTTCTATTTGTCGATTTTAAAATTTATGGTATAATGTCTGATAGGTTTGCGAAAAGAGATGGTAGAAAGTGTTACTTTTTAAGCAATAATTGATCGAAAAATCGGGAATGCTAACAAATAGGGAGGTTTCCTATGGTTTATTTCACCTTGTTTCTGTGCTTTATCGTAGCTGTGCTTATTACGCCTGCTGTGAAGTGGTTGGCGTTTCGGATCGGAGCAACAGATAAACCAAATCAGCGCAAAGTACATCAAAAAATTATGCCACGTTTAGGTGGACTAGCTATTTTTATTAGCTTTATCGTCGGTTACGTTGTATTGCAACCGGATAGCCCATACGCCACCCCGATTGTGATCGGGGCGACGATCATCGTGTTGACAGGTGTGCTTGATGATATGTATGAGTTGTCGCCGAAATGGAAGCTATTCGGTCAAATAGTGGCGGCGATCGTCGTCATATACGGTGGCATTCGCATTGACTTCATTAACTTGCCGTTCGGTGGATATTTAGACTTTGGTTTGTTGAGCATTCCGATTACGATGCTTTGGATTATCGGCATTACAAACGCGATTAATTTAATTGACGGTTTAGACGGACTTGCGGCAGGAGTGTCTTCAATCGCCCTTGTCACAATTGCCGGAATGGCGGCGACGATGGGCAATACGTACGCATTCGTTTTTGCGATGAGCTTATTATTGCTCGGAAGTACGCTCGGCTTCCTTTTATATAATTTCCATCCAGCGAAAATTTTTATGGGTGATACAGGAGCGTTGTTTTTAGGCTATATGATTTCCGTTTTGTCGCTCCTCGGTTTTAAAAACGTTACGGTGTTTTCGTTAATTATCCCGATTCTCATTTTAGGGGTGCCAATTTCGGACACGCTGTTTGCTATTGTGAGACGTATTGTAAACAAGCAGCCGTTATCAGCGCCAGATAAATCGCATTTGCACCATTGTTTATTACGTCTCGGTTATAGTCATCGCCAAACAGTGCTCATCATTTACGGCATGGCGGCGATGTTCGGTTTAGCGGCCGTTTTATTATCTAAGGCGACGATGTTTGGCGCGCTCGTCGTGATCGCATTCGTCTTGCTTGTCGTTGAACTTGTTGTTGAGAAAATCGGGCTTGTCGGCAAAGACTATCGCCCGTTGCTGAAAATGGTTCGAGGCATGAAAAAAATATCGTAAAAAAAGAGGGTGTCGCGCGGACACCCTCTTTTTTTACTGCTCTTGAGCAAATTGCTCCGTTCTCGCTTGGTAAGATGATACGTCGAGATGAGTTTTCAACGTCTGTTTAATTTCATCGACTGCTGCTTCGTCGAGACGGTAATAATATACCCCACTAATACGTGCGTCTTCTCCTTTGAGTTGGAGCGTTTCGATGTTCGCTCCTGCATCTTTCGTTGCGTAAGCGAAGAAACCTTTCATTTCTTCAAACGTTAAGTTTGTTGTCATATTTTTGCCGACCGCTTCCATGATATCATCAAACTTAGTTAACGATTTTATGCTCATCGCTTTTTTGAAAATGGCTTTCATCAGCTCTTGTTGGCGTTTGCCGCGCTCGATGTCGTTGTCGTATTTACGTGTTCTCGCAAGCGCTAACGCTTCTTCACCATTTAATGTTTGTAAGCCTGGTTTTAAGTGAATCGCATTTTTGCGATCGTTGGAGTCCATCTCACGAATTTCATAAGGGACATCAAATTCAATGCCGCCAAGTTCATCAACAACATCGACAAACGCTTCAAAGTTCATTTTGACGTAATAGTCCACTGGAATATCAAGCAATTCTTCGACTGTTTCTACCGTTGCTTTTACGCCACCGTAAGCGTGGGCGTGCGTAATTTTATCGTATTTTTTTTCAATTGGAATGTACACGTATGAATCGCGCGGAATGCTAAGCAATTTGACTGTCCTATCTTTGACGTTAAATGTCGCTAGCACAAGCGCGTCGGAACGAACGGCCCCCATTCCTTTTTTTTGGCGGATGTTGCTGTCATCGACACCGATAAATAAAACGGAGATGTTATCCGAATTTGGATCGACTTCCTTCATTCGTTTCTCCGATTTTTCGCGACCGTCAATTTGTTCAAACGATTGTTGAATGACAGACTGCGCTTTATTGAAGAGAAATGTCGCATATGCCCCTCCGCCAATGAGGAGAAGAAGCAATGGAAGCAATACGAACGTCCATATTTTTTTTCGCTTTTTCCTTTTTTTCATATATACTCGCCTATTTTGCATAGTCGTTCCCCTTTTTCAAAAGTTCAACAAATATCGACATGTAAACAATCATCATTTTACAAAATTTTTATGCAGTCGTAAATGAAAAAATTTTATTGCGCGACATCAAACTCGACATATACGTGTTCTCCTTCAGAAATCGCGCTCTTTCCGTTTGTTAATTCGATCATCCATGCGCGGAATTCGTCTTTATGCCTTTCCTCGACGTACGTATCAATCGTCACGTGTTCGGCGTAGTGAATGTCTTTTACCGTATAAACAGACGCGCGCAACTCGTTCTCCACTTTCCCAAGCCATGTATAATCGATCGTTGTATGCATGATGCGCATAAGCTTACGTTCGACGATGCCTGCCGCTTTCAGTCCTTCCGTCACCGCCTTGCCATAGGCGCGCACAAGACCGCCAGCGCCGAGTTTAATGCCTCCGAAATATCGCGTCACGACAACGACTGTATCTTTCAACTTTTTCTTTTTTAACACTTCTAGCATCGGAACACCTGCCGTGCCGCTCGGTTCGCCGTCATCGTTTGCTTTTTGAATATGGTCGTGTTCCCCAATGATATACGCGGAACAGTTATGCGTCGCATCCCAATGTTTTTTCTTGATTTGATGGATAAAGCGCACAGCTTCTTCTTCCGTTGTCGCGCGTTCGACATAACAAATGAAGCGCGATTTTTCAATGATGATTTCCGCTTCACCGTATCCTTTTACCGTATAGTATGCCTCTAACAAAACGAAATCACCTCAATGTTTATTTGGAATGTTGTGTGCATGTTGTCGAAAAATGCTGATGGAAATCGTCAAAACATGCTATAATAAAAATTATAAGGCGAGATGTGACATGGTCAACTACCCACCACTTAAAGCCTAACGACTTTTGAAGTGGGGGCTTGTAAAAAGCCCTAGTTGACTACCCCAAGTCTTTCGAGGACTACGTTGGAAGGGTCATGACACCTACGAATGCTCCTCTAGTTCGTAGCCACTGTCGTTGATGGTTAAAAGTCCTGATGGGTAGGGACGGTGCTGTCAACATCACAAGCCCTCCCAACATGGGGGAAGAGGAAGAACACTCCGAGAAAGGAGGTACACGCCTTGTTCGTGTACGTGATCAATAAGCATGGCAATCCATTGATGCCGTGCTCACCAAGAAAAGCAAGGATATTGTTAAAAAACAAAAAAGCAAAAGTAGTAAAAAGAACACCGTTCACGATTCAACTACTATACGGTAGTAGCGGATACAAGCAACCGATTTCTCTAGGTGTAGACACAGGAACAAAACATGTTGGGCTATCCGCTACCACAAAAAATCAGGTGCTTTTAGAAGCAGAAGTACAATTGCGTACGGATATTCAAGAATTGTTAGCAACGAGGAGGCAATTTCGCAGAAGTCGGAGAAATCGAAACACAAGATATCGAAAAGCCCGATTTTTGAATCGTAAGAAGCCAAACGGCTGGTTAGCCCCTTCGACTCAGCATAAAGTGGATAGTCATATCAAATTAGTAAAATGGGTACATTCGCTGCTTCCGATTACCCATATCACCGTTGAAGTGGCACAATTTGATACTCAAAAGATAAAGAATCCTGATATTCAAGGTGCAGCATATCAACAAGGAGAGCAATTGGGCTTTTGGAACGTAAGGGAGTATGTATTGTATCGAGACGGTCATACATGCCAATGGTGCAAAGGAAAATCAAAAGACCCTGTACTGAATGTCCATCATATTGAAAGCAGAAAGACGGGTGGCGATTCCCCGAGTAATCTCATGACACTGTGCAAAACTTGCCACGATATGATTCATCGAGAGGGATTAGAACACGAAATACAGCGGAGATTCTCTTCGTTGAAAGACGCTTCCCACATGACAGTGATGCGTTGGTTTATCTGGAATGGACTAAAGAAAGTGTATCCGCATGCAAATATCACATATGGGTATATCACCAAGTGTATTCGCATTGCTAATGGACTGCCTAAGTCTCATATGGTGGATGCTCGTTGTATTAGTGGAAATCCACTAGCTAAGCCGAGTGGCACGGTTTATCTTCTAAAATTCGTTCGCAAAAACAACCGTCAATTGCATAAGGCAACCATCTTGAAAGGTGGAAAACGAAAATCAAACAAAGCTCCACGATTTGTCAAAGGGTTTCAACTGTTTGACAAGGTGGTGTACGAAGGGAAAGAATGTTTTATATTTGGCAGAAGAAGCAGCGGTTATTTTGACCTTCGGCTGTTAGATGGCACAAAAGTGCATGCTTCAGCAAGCTGGAAAAA
>NZ_FOJQ01000084.1 GCF_900111795.1 Anoxybacillus pushchinoensis
CAAAACGGTCAGAAGATGGGGGCAAATGGCTATTAGAGCTGTTTTTTTTCGTGCGTGCTTCCAGCTCTTGAACGCGATACTTGAGTTGTTCATTTTCTTTGCGTAGCTGTTTGTTTTCGTGACGCAAATGTTCATTTTCTTGAATAAGTTGATGAATGAGCTGTTTTTGTTGTTGAACTTTGCCGATTAAGCTCTCAACTGTAAATACAGCTTGTTGTACCGTCAACATGCGATTCACCTCCTTGTCTATCAGTATTCACATCATAGACAAGGAAAGAAGAAAATATTCAGCTCACTTTATGATGTGGCTGAATAGTTACGAAAGAAGAAAATATTCAGCTCACTTTATGATGTGGCTGAATAGTTACATTTTATGTATGTATGATCGATCTATCATCAAGGATAAAACTTGTATTTAGGATGAGTTTTGGATGAGTATATTTTATAAGAAATTTAAAAAAATTAAATTAGATAGAATATTTATTAACATAATTTACTTATTTGTTTTAAGAGTGAGCATGTACCTATTTCCTTTAATTACTATGCCTTATTTAGTTAGAGTACTAGGGATAGCGAATTATGGAGTTCTTTCTCTGATTCAAACGATTAGTTCGTATTTTGTTTTGTTCATAAACTACGGTTTTAATTTATCAGGTCCAAGGGATATTGCAGTCAATAAAGAAAATAATAAGGAGTTAAATAATATATTTTGTAATGTTATTTGTATAAAATTGTTACTTTTTATTATTTCAATACCTTTTCTTCTAATTGTAGGTCTACTGATTCCTATTACTAAAGCTAATTACTCTGTTTATCTATTATTATTAATAACATTAATTTCTGAAGTGATTTACACTAATTGGTTTTTTCAGGGGATTGAGAGACTGAGATTATTCACTTTAATAAGTTTATTTTCACGATTAATATCTTTGATACTATTGTTGATTTTTGTTAAAAAAGCAAACGATCTGTTTTTAGCATATTTAATTATTTCCGGTAGTAGTTTATTAGGTTCTATCATCAGTTTTATAATCATAAAAATAGAATTTAAGTTTAAATTTTTTTTTCCTGATCTTATAACTATTAAAACACAATTACAAAAAGGATGGGATTTATTTGTTGCTCAGGGTGCTACAACATTATTTTCTAACAGTAATATTTTTATTATAGGGTTATTACTAACTCCTGAACAGGTCGGTCTCTATTCAATTGCAGAGAGAATAATGAGGACGGTTGCATCAATGGTTGCCCCTGTAAGTAATGCTTTATACCCAGTCAGTGCGAAATTATTTAAGAAATCAAATGATGTTGCTATTAAATACTTAAAGAAATTTCTCTTTATCGGTAGTTTGGTATTTATGTTAGCTGGAGTAGGAATGGTTGTATTTTCAAATGTTATTGTCTTGGTAATGACGGGAGAAGAGAATATTGAGATTCAATACCTACTTCTTATTATGGCATTTATTCCGCTTAGTATTTATATAAATAATATTTATGGTACTCAAATAATGTTAAATTTATATCTAGAAAAAGTATTTAAATATCTAATAATCACTAATGGTATATCCTTGCCTGTATTAAGTTACATCCTTACACTAAATTTTAACTTATGGGGAGCATCATTTTCATTATTAATAACAGAGATATTATTAACTGTTTCTGTGGTTGTATATGTAGAATTTATTAAAAAACAAGGATTTTTAGGAGTTTTAAAAAAATGAAGGAATACAAAGTATCTATAGCTATGTGTACTTATAATGGAGAAAAGTATTTAGAGGAACAAATGAATAGTCTAGTTAATCAATCTTATAAACCTTACGAAATAGTAATTTGTGATGACTTTTCAACAGATAATACTTTAAATATATTATATTCCTTTCAAAGTAGATACAAAGATATTAAAATTAAAATAATCAAAAATGATAAAAATTTAGGTGTAATAAAAAACTTTCAAAAAGCCTTGTTAAATTGTACAGGAGATATAATTTTCTTAAGTGATCAGGACGATATTTGGTTGCGTGAAAAAATCCACAAGGTGGTTAATGAATTTAAAAAAAATAAAAATATAAAAGCAGTATTTACAAATGCTTATCTAATTGATGAGAATTCAGTTGAACAAAAGGATACATTATGGGATAAAATAAAGTTTAAAGAAAACATGAGAAATAAATTCAAAAATGGTCAAGGAATAGATGTATTACTAAAAAAAGATGTAATAACAGGTTGCACATTAGCTTTTGATAGAAGTTATCTAAAAGACATACTTCCTTTAAATGAAAATTTTATACACGATGCATGGATTGGAATAAACTTGGAGTTGAATAGTTGTTTAGGTTTAATTGATGAACCATTAATAAAATATCGTATTCATTCATCTCAGCAAATAGGTTTAAATAAGTCAAAAAGAAAAAAAGTTACAGTAAATGATAGGTATAGAAATGCTTTGATTAAACTAAATTGTATATTAGAACATTCAAAAAATTTATCTTCTTTAGATGTTGAAAAATTAGGTAAAGTTTACGAGAAAAAAGTATTCTATGAGGATAGGTGTGAACCATCTCTAAAGAATATAACTATGCATTTTTTAAGAGGAAATTATTTTAGATATACGAGTGGATTTAAAGCATTCGTACTAGATTTGATTATTGCATTAAGGAGAAAGTTATGATTAATTGGTTTTTATTGCTGATCTATAGTTTTATTGTTTATACAATACTAAGAATAGAGAAAAAGAAATTTGGTAATTTATTCACACCTTATTTCTTTTTAGTGATTCCATTTTTAGTTATTTGTTTTTTAAATATCATCTTAGGATCGTTATTAGGCTTTAAGATTATTAACTATAAAATAATATTATATTGGATTTTATACTCTACAGTATTTTTCATTGGTGGTACATTACTATTTCCTTTTACTAATAAAGATTTAAAGTACGAAAATAGTTCTATAAACAATAATAAAAATAATAATATAGTATCAATTTTTAGTATTTTGATTTCTTTATATTTGATAAAAGCGGCTTTTGATTTAATAAGTACACATCCAAGTATACACTATATTGCAAGTGATTTATTTGCGAAAGATTATGGACAAGGTATTTTAGCTTATTTAAGAGTAGGAGCGATGATTTGCTTAATATATTTAATAGGATTCTATGAACGAGTAAATATCATAATGGGCATATCAATAATAATAACTCTTATTCCATTTTTAATTTATCAAGTAAAAGGAATTATACTTATTCCAATTATTGCAGGAATTATCTTTAGAACAATGCTTGGTAATTTAAGATCTTCTTTAAAATTGATAATTATTTCATTATCATTAGGCATAATCATTTTTATAGTAGTATATAGTATACCGTACATCTATATGAGAGATTTTGATAATATTATGAATAAAAATTTCATTTTAGAAAAACTGAGAGATATTTTTGCATATTTATTTAGTGGTATATTAGGGTTTAGTGGGTATTTAGAATCAGGGATGAATACAATTGGTGATAGCCAAAGAATTATTGCTCCTTTATGGAACCTGTTACGGCATATCACTTATTGGGATAGAGTAGATAGCGTTGTAACCGAATACTTTTTCCCGATTGATAAAGATAATTTAAAGGTTTCAAATGTTTTCACACTATTTGGAACGATTCATATATATTTAGGTGTTTGGGTTTCTATATTCATATCGATTTTAATAGGATTTATAAGCTATATATTTAAAATGTGGTCAAATAATTCAGTTGTATGGCTTAAAGTTAATTATTGTTTTAATTTATCAATATTATCCTTTGGGTGGTTTGATTATAATTATTACCATTCATATATTTGGTTGTTTTGGATATTTGTGACATTACTAACTATTCTTTATTACACTAGTAGACTTCGTTTTTAAGTTTTTCTTCTGCTCGATCGGAAAAGCCTGCTGGGACGGTTTTCATTCCTAATGGAAAACCATCTTAGCTCGTATGCCAGCTGAATTGTATTTAAAATGTAAAATAAAGCTTTAGTAAAACACAAGATAAAAATTAAACACTAAATCGGAAACAAAACAGGTCAGTTTTCTCACAAAAGATATTTTGGGGACACGGCTTTGCGTGGAGTAGCGTGCATGGTAGGCTGGTTGCTTCTGTGAGTTCCTTTTGTGCTGCGGTCTTCGCAAAAGAATTCATGTGCGTAGAGGCTCCATGCCAAGCTTATAGGGTAAGATAATTTATATTGACATATGGATTATATTTACTTTTATAGATATAGGTTGCTAAATTTTCGTGAGCGTTACGGGATTCCCATGTCTTGTGAGGGCGTACGCAAACCCGCATTAGATGAGACTCTTTTAGACTTTGCGGCCCACGTATACCTTGGTCAAAGGTGAGAACGGTAGATAGTTCATAAAAAAGTGTGAAATCCTGCGGGCGACCTAGTCAGAAGCCAGCAAACAAAAACAAACAGGTTCTTACCTAGGGTCATCGTGTTCAAGTTTTCCTATCTGGTGTCGTGAATCCCCAAAATGAGAACTCAATCCTTCACTGGGTTATGGAAGTTTATGCCATGACTTTTTTTTGATTTTCTAAACATCTTAGAGGGCCGTTATCCAGACAAGCGATTATGCTGGTGCTCGACAATACTCGGATTCGCTGTTCCAAGATGATGAAAGATTTCTTGTGTCAAGAGGGGAATTTGGTTTTACTTTGGTATTACCAACGTGTTTCACAAAGGATGTTGCTGGTGGTATCGTCTAGTTTACGGATGACGTTAATTAACGCTTCAAAGACTTGTTTCGATGCTTGAAGTGTATAGCGTGGTGCAAGGGTGTTTTTGGCAATTAAAAAATGTACCAAATGGCAAACAAGAGTATGCAGTTGATTGAATATTAACTTATATGCAACGTTACTTGACATGGAGCCTCTGCAGTCACGATTCTACGCAAAGGAGGCAATTTGTATGGTTTTACAGGCAAAAGAGCCTATCATGACCGCCACTCCATATCAAGTTATAATTATGCAGAAATAGATGCATACGCTTAATTGCCAAACTGTACATTTTCTGATTGCCGCTAACAGCAAGGGTTAAGTCTTCAAAGTGCATTATATATTGAAATATTATATGTGGGGGGAATTATATTATGAAAATAATAGCATTTTATTTGCCGCAATTTCACGAAATAGAAGAAAATAATAGATGGTGGGGAAAGGGGTTCACAGAATGGACGAATCTAAAAAAAGCAAAACCATTAGCTAAAAATCACTATCAGCCTAGGATACCTCTTAACGAAAATTATTATGATTTAACAGATGATAATGTTAGGATATGGCAAGAAAAATTAGCTAGAGAATACGGGATTTATGGTTTTTGTTATTATCATTATTGGTTTAAAAATGGCAAAAAGCTGTTAGAGAAGCCAATGGAAATGATGCTGGAAAATAAAAATATAAAGCTTCCTTTTTGCATATCATGGGCAAATGAACCGTGGACAAGATCTTGGGATGGGAAATATGGTGAGGTTCTTATGGAACAGGAATACGGCGATGAACCAGAGTGGATCGAGCATTTTGATTATCTATATAAGTTTTTTAGGGATGATAGATATATAAAAGTTGATGGAAAACCACTATTTATAATATATAAATCAAGTTCAATAAAAAAGTGTCAAGAGATGATGGAATTATGGAACAGAATGGCGATTGATAGGGGATTAAATGGAATTTATTTTGTTAATACATTAAGAAGTAGAAAGATAGATAAAAGAGATCTTCCATTTTCTGCTTGTGTAGAATTTGAACCTGCGTACTCTACAAGCAATCTACCTTGGTATGAATTGAATATAAGGAGAGTATACAGATATTCTAAAAAACTATTTTGTCGTATTACTGGAAGAGAAACTATCTGCAATTTACCAATGGATTATGATAGAATGACAGAGTTGTCGTTACAGAAAAGACCATTAAAAGACCTCAAAACTATTCCGGGAGCATTTGTAAATTGGGATAATACACCAAGAAAAGGTATTATGGGAACCTACTATAAGAATTTTTCAGTTAAAAAATTTGAAGATTATCTAACAAAAAAGATCGAAAAAGGGATAAAAGAGTATAAATCTGAGTTTCTGTTTATTAATGCGTGGAATGAATGGTGTGAGGGAGCGTATCTTGAGCCGGACGGAAAGAATGGTTACGGATATCTAGAAGCTGTAAGGAATGCACTTATTAATAATGGAATTAGAATTTAGGGAAAGGCGAAGAAGCCATTGTCAAGGTGTTTGAACAGTTACATCTACAGTAAGATTAAGTTGTCAGTAATTTAGCTTTGGCAATGTGAAAAGTCATTTATAAAGATATTTGGATGATGTATAAAATTTTGTGTAAAGCATTTTGCTAGGCAAAAAGAAAAAAGGTAGGGTATTCTCTGATTTGAACCAAAAATCTTAGAGAAAGGAGTACCCTACCTATGTCTAAAAGTATACCGAATGTAGACTGGGCAAATCAACTGGAAAGTGTCATTCGTCAGTTTGTGAAGGAAAAATTAGAGCTGATTATGCGGGAAGAAATCAAACATTTCCTCGAAATCGAACAGGCGGACACATCCAATATGAGAAACGGCTACTATCAACGAAATCTAGATACGCAATATGGCCGAATTGAAGGCCTTTTGGTCCCAAGAGATCGAAATGGGGAATTTCAAAC
>NZ_FOJQ01000009.1 GCF_900111795.1 Anoxybacillus pushchinoensis
AAACTCCCATGATGTAGATCGGTCAGCGTTCCCGAAAAGCCCTTTGTAATCATCGCATCCACGATATGAACGAGATGCTTCATCACAGGTTTCGAGAAATAAAGGGCCAACCCCAACATCGTGAAAAACTTGTGAATTCCTTGATGATGTGCTAATCTATTCATGAGACATGAACCTCCTTGTGAATGGTTTGTTGGCACATCTATTCTAACCAAGGAATCGGGTTCATGTCTTCTTTTTTGTTTGGTTGTAAATTTATGTTAGTAAATTTGCTCATCTACAGTAAACGACTTATTGATGTACCGCATATTGGTATTAATGGTGGTTTCTTTGAAGGTAGTTACACTAGTCCTCCAACATCATTGAAATCTATTAGCTTTTGGAAGGGTGATACAAAACAATATCAATACAATGGGACTTCATCAAATCAGATTTCTCGTAAAACATTTATTTCTTATTGGCAGGATGGGCGATATAGAGCTGACTATCGATATGTAAAAAATTTAAATGAAGCTTTGGGTAATTATCCAGCAGGTTATGTTAAAGCTGTAATAGGTGGGAATGATTATAATTTAGATAGTTGGGGTTCTACAGCTTATTATGTTGCTTTGAATCGTACTGTTTTAGCGTGGGATAATGCGAAAGGGAAAGCTTATATGATTGTTACCCATGACAGAAATGTAAATATTCCTGTACTTAAAAATCATATGACACAGATGGGATTTAACCCTGTAAATTCAATTGTGTTGGATGGTTCTTGTTCGAGTAAAATGCGTGTTCCAGTTGGTGGAGTTGTTAAATATTATGGCTGCGACACTGAAAATCGTTATATCGGAAATATGATTCGTGTCTATGGAAGTGACCATTTCGGTTAATAGAAAGGGTATAAGGTTGAGATTTTATATAATTTTTTCTATAATTATTTTTATAAACCAGTCTAGACTGGTTTATAAAAACTAATCGAGGTAGCTTAAATGAAAAAAAGTTATAAAGTAATGATACTTTTATTGCCGATAATAGTAGCTTTAGTTACTACGTTAAGCGTTCAATTCATTGAGGGAACTTTGAAATCGGAGTTACTTCACTTTACGATGTTTGAAAATCTAATGATGTTTACAATGATCTTTTTAACAATCTATTTATTTACTATTGCTTTTGTAGTACCTATTAATATTTATATAACTAAGAAAATTGATAATAAATTAATATCATTTGTTTTATTTAATATTGTAGGTTTAATTTTAATAGGTTGCGTTGATATTTGGGTATTAAAAAATTTTGAATTAAAGTCTTTGTATCTAATTTTCCCACTATTTGCAGTTCTATCTTTGTTTCAGTCGAATTCTAAAAGTGTTTAACAAAATATATATCAGAGAAGGATGACCGATTAGAGTTGTCCTTTTTTGTTTTATAAAAACGTTCAGATTTTTTAGGAAAAAACTAGGGTCCTGCCGACAAACGGCATTTATCTATACTTAGGACTAAAAAAACCTTGATTTGATAAGGTTTTTACATTAAGGACATGTGAACAACGTATTATTCTTAAAATCGAGTCTCCCTACACGAATTCTACAACAGATCGTTGCCATGAATGCAACAAGAACGCCTTAAGGCGTTCTAATGAATTAAAAGGCATAGGTTATTCAAATAAGATTAATTAATTTTAATGCCTTCTCGTTATCAAGTATTCAAAAAGTGACTTTTTACTCTATTTTTCGTCTCAATAAATTCCTTAATGTATAATATTTGTGTTTTGTCGGTAGGATCTCTTATTGAAAAAGATTATATTGCCTCAGTCTGTAATAAAGCCGATGATTCCTTAGCGTAGGAACAATCGGCTTTTTTTATGTCGAAATTTGCTTAGCGTATGTTTTGCGCTTTTTGTTGGTAGGACCCCGTTCTGAAGTCACATTGATGCAACGGAGCCAACGACTATTAAAAACATATGAGCCAGAAGTTTCAGAGGCGATGACAAAAGCGCTCACGACTCAAGGCATCCACCTCCTCACAGGAGCGTCCTTTGAACGCGTCGAACAAGACGGAAACGTCAAAAAAATATATATAGAAGTCGATGGAAAAAAACAGGTGATCGAAGCGGACGAATTGCTGATTGCCACTGGGAGAACACCGAATACTGCAGCGTTACGTTTAGAAGCGGCTGGGGTGAAAACGGGTTCGCGTGGCGAAATTATTGTTAATGACTATTTACAAACGACAAATCCGCGCATTTACGCAGCGGGAGATGTCACACTCGGCCCACAATTTGTTTATGTCGCCGCATACGAAGGAACGATTGCCGCAGCAAACGCCGTTGGTGCCCAAAATAAAAAAGCTCAGCTTGACACCATCCCAGCGGTTACATTTAGTTCTCCGGCGGTCGCAACGGTTGGACTAACGGAACAGCAAGCAAAAGAAAAAGGATACGAAGTAAAAACATCTGTTTTGCCGTTAGAAGCTGTCCCGAGAGCAATTGTCAATCACGAAACGATCGGTGTCTTTAAACTAGTGGCAGATGCAAAAACAGGGAAATTGCTAGGAGTCCACATTGTAGCAGAACATGCGGGAGAAGTCATTTATGCAGCGACACTCGCGGTCAAACTCGGCTTAACGATAGACGACCTTCGCGAAACGCTCGCGCCGTACTTAACGATGGCAGAAGGATTAAAACTAGCGGCGTTAACGTTCGACCAAGATGTCGAAAAATTATCTTGTTGCGCAGGATGAGCCACTTCCATGCAGAAGCGGCTCTAGTTTTTTTTCTTATCTAACGCTTGTTTTAACAAATCTCCTAAGCTTGTACTAAACGAATCATTCTCGGCACTATATTTTCTCAGTAGTGCCCGTTCTTTTTGGCCAAGTTTTGCTTTTTTCTGTTCTTCTGCTTTTTCAATAACATTGCAAGGGCGGCATTGAAAGTAGATACCTGCTTTTCCTTCATGAATTTCCATCCGTTTTTTGCATTGTGGGCAGCGACGATGCGAAAGTTTTGGATCTTTTCGTTTTCGGAATCGGCAGGCCATATTCGCGCATACAAGCAGACGTCCTTCTTTTGTTGCCCGTTCTTTTAAAAACGACCCGCATTCTGGGCACATCGAGCCAGTTAAATTATGGGGGCGGTACGTTCGCTCGCTCTGTTTTATTTCTGCGACTAGACGATCTGTTTGCTTGCGGATGTTTTGGAGGAACGTTTTCGGATCACCATTCCCGCGGGCAATTGCTTCTAATTCTTTTTCCCACTTTGCGGTCAACTGTGGCGATTTTAATTCCTCGTTCACGAGTTCAATTAATTGTTTTCCTTTCGGTGTCGGATAAAACCGCCCGTTTTTTCGCTCGACCGTTTCCGTTTCGATAAGGCGTTCAATAATGTCAGCCCGCGTCGCTGGCGTACCGAGTCCGTATTTTTCCATTTGTGACAACAAGTCGGCTTCGGAACAGCGAAGAGGCGGTTCTGTTAGCGTTTCTTTTTTCTCTAGCCTAACAGAAACCGTTTGGCCTTTCTTAAAAATAGGGAAAGTCATTTTCTCTTCTTGCTTTTCTAGAATGCATCGAAACCCGGCGTTCACTACTCGCGTTTCGCGTGCGATAAACGTTTCGCCGTCGATTTCAAAAACAGCTTGAACGGTTTCATATTCGCACGCTGGATAGAAAAGTGCTAAAAAGCGACGAGCGATTAAATCATATAGTTTTCGTTCATCGGCAGAAAGCTTGCCGACATCCAGCCGCTCTTCCGTCGGGATAATCGCGTGATGATCGGTTACTTTTTTATTATCAAATACCCGCTGAGCCATCGCTTTCCCTTTATGTTTTAAAAGCGAAGCCATTTCGTCTCCGTATCCAGATTTCATCGCCTCTAGCCGCTCAAGCATCGTGTTTTCCATATCGGTCGTTAAGTAGCGCGAGTCGGTGCGCGGATACGTGACGAGTTTATGCTGTTCATATAGCCGTTGTAGCACGCTTAACGTTTTTTTCGCAGAAAAGCCAAATCGTTTGTTTGCGTCCCGCTGCAGTTCCGTTAAGTCGTAAGGGAGCGGCTGCGGCTCTTTTTTTGTTTTTCGTTCAACAGAAATAACCGTTGCTTGCTTGTTTTTTAGTGTTTCATATAGCTGTTCCGCTAGTTCTTTCGAAAAAATTCGTTTTTCCCCGTTACGCTCCCAAACAGCAGGAACAGACCCGACGTTGGCATGAATCGTCCAATATGGCACCGGTTGAAACGACTGAATTTCTTTTTCCCGCTCGATGATCATCGCAAGCGTCGGTGTTTGGACGCGGCCTGCGGAAAGCGGTTCATTGTATTTGGTCGTTAACGCTCTCGTCACATTTAATCCAATCAACCAATCCGCTTCTGCCCGGCACACCGCCGATTCATATAACCGATCAAACTGTTTCCCCGGTTTTAAATGTTGAAACCCATCGCGAATCGCTTGGTCGGTTTGGGACGAAATCCAAAGGCGAAGGAACGGTTTTTTCCAACGAATTTTTTGCAAAATCCACCGTGCAACGAGTTCGCCTTCCCGTCCGGCGTCGGTGGCGATGATGCAGTTTTTAATGTCTGGGCGTTTTGCTAGTGTTTCGATAGCGCGAAACTGATGGCTCGTTTGTCGAATGACGTTCAGTCCCGTTTTTTCCGGAATAATCGGCAAATCTTCTAGCCGCCACGTTTTATATGCTGGGTTATAATGCTCTGGCATCTTCAATTCAATTAAATGCCCAAGCGCCCATGTGACAATATAGTTCGGTCCTTCCAAGTAATGTTTATGTTGTTCCCGACAGCCAAGTACGCGGGCAATTTCTCGTGCCACACTCGGCTTTTCGGCAAGAACTAGTGATTTCATTCGTTTTCCTCCTAGCCACAAGACTACTTGTTCAGTATAGCGGAAAGGGGGGAGTTTTGCACCTTTCATATTTCAAACGAGTTAAGAAGTGTGATAAAATAGGAAAAATAGGATGAAGTGGGGATGTATATGGCAACGATTGAAGATTTTTTAAACTAGAGATTCGCATCGGTACAGTTGTAAAAGCAGAACCGTTTCCGGAAGCGCGCAAACCGGCAATCAAATTAGAAATTGATTTTGGCGAACTTGGCGTGAAACGCTCCTCCGCACAAATTACGCGGCGCTACGAACCGGAACAGTTAATCGGGCGGCAAGTCGTCGCCGTCGTCAATTTTCCGCCGCGGCGCATCGCCGGCTTGTCCTCCGAAGTATTGGTCCTCGGCGGCATTCCGGAAGAAGACGATGTCATGCTTTTACAACCGGACGCACCTGTGAAAAACGGAACGGTGGTGGGGTAATTATTACACCAGCAAGAACATCGAGAAGAAGGAGACAACCTTCGTAATTATCTTTATGTACAAAAAACAGGGGGGCTGTATAGTTAGGGAATGTGGTCGGAACGATTTATTAAAAGTTGTTGAGGTTTATTAAGAAGGGGGGGGCTAGTTTGAATCCTGAAAAATACATCGTCCAGAAACACCCGATTTGGGAAGTATGGAAAACAGCGGCGCGGTTAGGATTGGTTTCTTTCGGTGGGCCTGTCGCTCACTTAGGGTATTTTCGTGAAGAGTATGTGAAAAGGAAACAATGGATGGATGAGAAAACATATGCTGATTTAGTTGCGTTATGTCAGCTACTTCCTGGACCGGCGAGCAGTCAAGTCGGGATTGGCATTGGATTTTTGCAAGCAGGGATGCTCGGGGCGATTGCGGCATGGATAGGATTTACGCTTCCGTCGGCATTGATTCTTTTATTGTTTGCCTATTTTTCCAAAGGGATTGCTATCGATTGGCTGCATGGATTGCTCGTCGTAGCGGTAGCGGTGGTTGCTCATGCCGTATGGGGAATGGCAAGGGCGTTTGCTTTCGATCGTTCGCGTGCGACGATTGCTGTTGCGGCGGCTATTTTGTCTTTTTTGTTTCCAAACGCTGGAGGACAAGTTGTTATCATTATTGTTGCTGGGATGTTAGGAAGCCTTTTGTATCGGAGCCATTCGCCCACAGCGGTTTCGTCGATTTCTATTTCTTCAGGAAAAAAAGTGAGCTTTTTGCTTATATTTTTTATACTGCTTGGGCTGCTTCCGCTTGTCGCACAATTGACGAGTTCTCCGCTTGTCGCGCTTTTTGACAGCTTTTATCGCGCAGGGGCGCTTGTTTTTGGTGGAGGACATGTAGTACTTCCTTTATTACAAGCGCAAGTAGTGACGAAAGGATGGGTAACAAACGAACAATTTTTAACGGGATACGGAATGGCGCAGGCAGTACCGGGACCGTTGTTTACGTTTGCTACATATTTAGGGATGGTAAGCTTCGGATGGAAAGGGGCAATTGTCGCAACGATTGCGATTTTTCTCCCGTCTTTTCTATTAGTCATCGGGACGCTTCCGTTTTGGGAATGGATTCGTCAGCATGCACGGTTTCAAGCGGCATTCCATGGCATTCACGCGGCGGTGGTAGGCATTTTGCTTGCGGCGCTGTATCATCCAGTATGGACAAAAGCCATTCAAACCCCGGCGGATTTTTGCCTTGCATTAGCGGCGTTTTGTTTACTAGCGATTTGGAAATGTCCGCCTTTGCTTGTTGTTATCGTCTCCGCTATCATTGGCGCGTTTATCTAGAAGGGGAATCGAAATGGGACGCATTATTTTTCATATCGACTGTAATTCGTTTTTTGCTAGCTGCGAAGAGGCGTATAACCCGTCGTTAAAAGGGAAGCCTGTTGTTGTTGCAGGCGATCCGAAAGAACGAAGGGGGATTGTGCTAGCAGCAAATTATCTCGCAAAGCAGCTTGGCATTTATACGACAATGCCGCTATGGGAAGCGAAGAAAAAGTGCCCGTCTCTTATTGTGCGAAAACCGAACTTTTCGCTTTACCGCGCAATCAGTCAACAAGTGTTTGAACGTTTACAGCGCGTTTCTCCGCTACTTGAGCGAGCCTCTATCGATGAAGGCTATTTAGATGTTACAGAAATGGCATCGGTACATCCACTTATATTGGCTGAACATATCCAACGAGATTTACTTGAAACGGTTCAAATTCCTGTCAGTATCGGTATTGCACCGAACAAATTTTTAGCGAAAATGGCAAGTGAAATGAAAAAGCCGCTCGGCATCACGGTTTTACGCAAACGGGATGTTCCGAACGTACTATGGCCGTTGACGGTAGAAACGATGCACGGAGTAGGAGAGAAAACCGCCAAAAAGCTGAATGCAATGGGGATTGCCACGATTGGCGATTTAGCAAAAGCGAACGAAATAGCTCTGCAACAAACTCTCGGAATTTATGGCTCTCGTTTAAAAGAATGGGCAAACGGGATCGATCATCGCTCTGTCAACCCAGAAGAAGGGGAAAAGCGGAAATCGATTGGCAATTCGATCACTCTTCCGTACGATGTCACAGAGCAGCGGGTTCTTTTGGATATCCTTCGTCAATTAGCCGAGTCTGTCGGCCGACGAATGAAACAAAAGCGGGTGGTGTCGGCAACCGTTCAGTTGACGATTCGCTACCACGACTTCCAAACGATCACCCGCAGCAAAACGTGGGACAACCCATTTCAAGAAGCGGAAGAGATTTTTCGCTATGCGGCGTATTTATTGAAAAAACATTGGAACGGCGAGCCTATCCGCTTGCTTGGCATTACCGCATTAGACGTGTTTGATCGCAAAGAAGCGGTCAAACAGCTTGATTTGTTCCATTATGAAGAAGAAGCAAAAACCGAAGCGTTATGGAAAACGGTAGAGAAACTCCGAAAAAAATTCGGTGGCACAGCAATTCAAAAAGGTGCCGCCTTGGTAGAAAAAAAGGGGGAGCAACAAAATTAAGACATCTATAGTAATAAACTAACTTTCAAACAATCGATTGCAAAATAATAAAAATGGGAGGCATTTGTGGGTACATATTATAGCTTAGGGATTATTAGTGAATTTGTGGCTGAATCAGAAAAGACTTTAACTCAAGCTGAATGGGAACAGCTTTTAACAAAACGATTAGATTTAAGTTTGTTCCAACTAACTATCCATGGAAATAAAATTTATGGATCGCTTTATCCAGAAATTTTCAAGGAAAACATTAAAGATTTCTACCAAATTCTAAAGGAAATTGCTGGACCGAACCGAAGTGAAAACATTGATTATTATGAAAAGAAATTCGGAAGTAATCTAGATGATTATCATTATTCCGAAACCGTTCTTTTCGTTGAAGGTTCTGACGGTTCTTTAATTAAAATTGGCGTCCGCTTTGCTCTACTATTTGTTGAGGGGAAGGTAAGTGTTGAAATTTTTAACACTGAGCCTCATTTAATAAACTGGTTATTTCGCAACAGTAAAATAGCGAATAAGCTTGCCGGATGTGTTATAAGCGAGATTGTGTAACTAAAAAACCTAAGAGGGCAGTAATAAATAGCGACTGCCTTGTTTTTCGTTTTTATTATTAGTTTACATAACATAAATTATAGGAAGTAAAATAATTTTAATCTCAATATATAAGTAAACTTTTTATTTTGAGACAGAAAAAATATAAAACGCAGCTGTTGATCCGTTATAAAATACAAGCAGCTGCGTTTTATAATTATGCTATACACCACACAATCCGTCCTTTCTCACTTCATTCATAGCAACTAGGCAATATCTTCGCTATAATAGCGGACACCTTTGTATTGAACGCGGATTGGAATTTGTTTTTCGTGCTCATATTGACGACATAGCTTCTTTGCTTTTACACACGCATCCATCATTCCGTTAGCAATAATTGCTTCTTCCCAAACAATTGGTTGTTGGTGATGTGTGCTAAAAGTAAAAATATACTGTTTCATATAGAACCTCCTAAATGAAATTAATTTTGGACAAACTGTACCACCTATTTACATTGAATAATAGTTTCGATAATCATTCAAGAAGGCATTTTTGAGAATCATAGCGAATATTTTCATCGAGGTGATCGATTTGAATAGCGATACAAAAACATATTCCAGTAAAGATGTTGCAAAGCGACTTTTAATAGAACCTGTCACCGTTAGAAAATACTCTCAAATGCTTGAAGTAGAAGGATATTCTTTTAACAAAGATGAAAAAGGTTGGAGACATTATAGAAAAGATGATGTTAGATTTTTAGAATATCTATGCAACATGAAAACAATGGGGAAATCTCTCGATGAATCCGTTAAACACGTAGCAACTTTATATCGTTCAAGTTTATCCATATCGCAACCCGATATTTCGCTACAAGGTGAGAACATTTTATTAGAGTTTATAAAAGCTCAACACGAATTTAATCAGCAAATATTAGAACGACTTGAAGCACAAGAAAAAAGACAAGCCCAAAGAGACGAAAACTTGATGATTGCTTTAAGAGAATCACAAGAAGTAAAAAAACAAATTGCAGCCACTCAACAAAAAAAGTGGTGGAAGTTTTGGGAGTAGTAAAAAAGGGTAGCAATCGCCACCCCTTTTTTATTTGATTATGTCACCGCTAATCCTTGTCACTTGTTCTTTCAAAAATCGTTCAATCGCTTGGTGGACTTCGCGCTCATAAACGTCCTCTGTTTTATCTTCCAGATACGCTAAAAAGCTTTCAAGTTCTTTATAATCAATAACTGCTTTCATACTGTCACCCCTGATTTTTTACGAAATAATTTGCACGTTCCCAATTCCAATATGCGACAACGCTATACGCATTTTCGTTAATTTCTTTTTCCTCATCATCAACGTGTACCAAGTCGCCATCTTCGACATTATCCAAATTTAATTCTTTATGAATTTCTTTCAGCAATCCGCCGTAGGAAATTAAGCGCTTTTTATATAAACCTTGTTCTAAATCTGCCACACGCTGCAAATTTTTCTCTCGGTCACTGGTACGGTAATCGGTATCTTTGACAGGATACTTTACCGTTTCTGCAACTGCTGATTCAATATCAGACTTATGTTTATTTTTCGGTCGCACAATTTGAATATGCGCCACTGGATCGTAATCTAATTTCATCGCTTTCTTCCAAAAGGCAATCCATTGTTTTTGTGTGACATAATTTTCAGTGTTTTTGAAATACATTGGCTCAACGCATAATAAAACGTGCATATGCTGATTGTACGAATTATCGGTATCATTTACCGTCACTTCGGTTGCCCGCATAAAACCAATGAGATTTTGCTTAATTTTTTTGTACTGCATTAATCTACGAAAACCTTGCGCCATATCTTTTAAGCTCTGGTCTAAATCTGCACCGTCATACACATTTTTTACAGACAGCGTGAGAAATAACCAACGACATTTTGGTTTTTGTTTCATCACTTCTGCAATAATTTTTTGCGACTGAATGCCATGTTTCATTGTTTTCCTCCAGTTGCACATTGGACAAAGGGGTGATTTACAAAACCACACTTTAAACAAATTTTTCTCTAAGGTTTGCTTGTCCACTTTATATTCTAAAACTTCCGCACAAGCTTTCACTCGCTCCGTTTTTTTAAAATCTAAGATGTGCAGCAACTCATAATACTCGACATTGGCCAACTTCTTTTCTCGCCATGGGCGTTCATTCCCCTTTTTTGTTTTGTCGATAAGTATTGATTCTTGATTATGGTCTATGTTATTATCATTGTACAAATGCAATAGCAAAACTCCCCTTCTGATATGTTGTTTGTGTCGTAACTACAACTTTAACAGACGGGGTTTTTTTATTCAACCATTTCCAACATTTTTTTCACACCAAAAACCCAGTACTATCAAGGGTTCAAGGCACAAATTCTAACGTAAAATAAAAATGACGTTATTTCTATAAGTATTAAAATAAAAATGACGTTATTTCTATAAGTATCAAGATAAGAAAGAACGTATTTTTCGTTCCGAAAAATAAGGGGTTTTCGCTACGCTCAACCCCAAAGTTCAAAACCTAAAACCAAAAGCAAAGACACCTTCTCAGGTGTCTTTTTTTATCGCTCCAATCCTCGATTGCGCTCTTTATTCATTTCTCGCCTGTGAGCCTTCTCAAATTCGCCCCCAGGAAGTCGATCCTTCACTTTGCTTACAAACTCCTTTAACGTGCTTTTAAACGCTTGTACGCTTCCTGTATGCTCTTTTAGGAACGCCTTGGTACTCTGATAGATATTGGCTATCTCGTCCTTTAAATCGAGTATACGCCCTTCAAGATTACTGATTTCAAAACTTGCAGTCCGCAATTGAGTACGAAAATGGTCATTATCTCGTTGTAACTCATTCTTTTCATGATTTACTCGATTAACTTGCTGGCGCAAAGCTTTATTTTCTTGAACCAAATCTGTACGTTGCAATCGGTCATAATCTTTTTTTATTGTGCTTGCAGCATTCACAATCTGACGCATTTTTTGATATTCCTCACGAGTAATAACTAAATTCCCTGTTTCTTTTTCTATCGTTTTCGGTTTACCAAACGTTACGAGTTTATCTTCAACTACCGTTTTCTTTTCTTTCTTTGCTTTAATTTTTAATTCATCCGGGACAATTTCGCTTAATTTTCTCATCTCGTCCTTTTTAGAAGAAACATTCAGCTTCAGCAGCTCTTTTTTATTTTCTAATTCCCTGATATTTATTTTAGCCGTACGCAATGCTTGTTCCACTTCTTCAAGCTCCACCGTCATGTCATTTTTTTGTTGCTTTATGTCATCTGCATATTTTTTAAAATCTTTAATATCTTCAATGCCAATCGTTTGGCCATTTAAAATGCCTTCTTGATAAATTTCGGGAATTTCCTTTTTTAAAAAATTATCTAAGTCTTGATGAAAACTTTTTAATTCATTACGTGTCAAAACTTCTTTCGCTGAAACTTTCTCACGTTGTTTTTTTTCGTCCCAAACGACTGGCACAAAATCAAAGTGTATATGCGGAGTCGTTTCGTCTACATGGACATTCGCTGACACGACATTTTCTTTACCATAACGTGCAGCTAAAAATGCATACGTTTTCTCAAAAAATTGCCGTTGTTCTTCAGGACTTTTTTCTTCTAGCTCCTTTGGCAATGTAACAACCCATTCACAACATGCTTTTACATCTTTTCGTTTCATGCAATACACTTCGTCCAGTCGGTTTTGCAATCTCGAAAGTGTATCCCCTTCTTTTTCACACAAATCATAATTCAAATGTGAACGCTCAATATCAATTTCTTTATTGCTGTGATTTTCTGTTTTTCGATCTAAATGTATGGATAAGCCTTTCATATTTTCTCTCGTAAATTTTTTCACGTGAGCCACGTGGCAGCACCTCATTTCTTGCTTAAAGGATAACATGGCGAGCGAGCCAGAACAAATCTGGTATAACCCGCTATACCAAAATACTTTTGGTGCGGTCTCTGCCGAGAGCTTTTCGGCTTGCGCCGACTGCTCGCTTGAGCGACCCGAAAAGAAAAGACCTTGGGCTTTGCCCAAACCCACAAGGGAGAAATTCCCCCTTGACCCCTTCAAAAAAACTCCCCCAACCCCCTCACTTTTTTGAGGGGGCTCCCTCGCCGGTAGGCAGAAACAAACGTGGGTTTGTTTCAGTGCCAAGAGGGTTCGGGTGCAGTGAGGTTGTCAACGCCTTTCCGCTCCTTATGCTCACTCGGGAAAACCGCCCTCGCTCCGCTACCGCTCCAAGACATTGACAACCGCCATGCATAAATTCCATACCCTGAAAATTGGGATATGGAGAGAACAAAAAAGAGTAGCAAGTGCTACTCTTTTTTTTATAGTTTTTTAGTTCCACCGTACACGCTTCCAGTTTGAGATCCACCAACATATGCCTCAACTGTAGCTGATGTCATTGTAACGCCTGCCCATCTTATACCAAACGAAGCTTCAAAATAAACACGTGTATATACTTCCGGATATTTATAGCTTCCTACTGTTACAGTTCGTTTTTTTCCAATAGCTCTATTTTCCATTACTAAAGTAGAACCCCAAAAATGTCTTTGTACATTCCCATCAGCATTGGCATGTCTTGCACTAGTTCCATTGTATTCAAAATTTCCTTCCGCCCAAATTGTAAACATTTTAAATCCAAAGGCATTATAAGCAATTCCCGTGGTTCTTTCAGTTCTTGTTGTTTTCCAAGCAGCTGCAGCCATCACTTGATTATTTTTTTCTAGATTTAAAGTAGGAACAGCAATACGATCTAAAAGCATAACTTCACCAGTTTTTGAAACGTATACTGTTACTACCCCATTTTCATTGGAAAACTCATAAATGGAATCTCCTTCAGCCAAATCTTCTTTAGCTTCAGTAATCAATTCTTCAAAATCCAAAACAGCTTCTTCTTGTTGAACAGAATTCTCATTCTTTTCTACTGGAAAAACATCATCAATTGTTAAAGTCTTATCATCTACTAACTCTTTAGGCACAGGGTTTTTTGAATAATAATTATCAATAACAGCCTGAATTTCTTGCAAATCCAAATCACCTTGTCTCTTTTCCAATGATGATAGAATATCATTCAATTCAGTTACGTTATTTTCAATATAATTTTTGGCCTTTACAACATTGTCCTCTTTGTCTACTTCTTCCGCAAAAGACAAAGAAGCTGAATTAAATAACCCAAACAACAAAAGCAACGGTACTAATACAAACATTTTCTTAAACAAAGATAAAACCTCCACTTCAAAATATTTGTCCCTTCAAGCACTATATTCAAGGCTTTCCTGATAATCCCTTTATTTTTTAAAGAAATATACCCTGATCAGATAGATGATAATAAATATAAGTAACACTATAGCTGCATAAACCATAATCATTAATAAATTAGGTGCAATCAAAGAAACGATATAGACAATGAATGCGACAATAAAAAATAACAATAAAAAAAGACTTATATATTTCAAGATATCCCTCCTTCCATAATTCCTTATATCCATTTCACTCATTATTATAATGTAAACCTGTATTATAATGAATATCGAACCTGTTACAACATTGTAAACTTTTTTCATGATTTTTGTAAATAAAACAATCCTGAGAGAGCTCCCAGACTTCAGAGAAACTGACAATTCGTGTAACACCATCAAAAAGCACCGCTAGTAAGAAAGCGGTTACGTAAGGGTTTAAACTAAATCTTTTTATAAAAAAATTTATTGTTAACATTTTTTGTGATTAACATAAATTATAAAGCACCCGAGTCTTCACGGGTGCTTTATAATTTGTACAGTAATAATTTTCTCAGTAATGGAGCTAAGAACGTCGGCAAATATTCGACGTTTGGGACAAGAACACTATAATGTCCGTATATGTTTTCAATCGTTTTTTGTTGACTTTCGGTAATCATACCATTCGCTAAAAACACATTTACTACTTCGATTCCTAATCTTTTTGCCTCCATAACTGCTTCGTGTGTATCAACAATTCCATTTTGATCATATCCGAAAGCAGCTGGTTCCCCATCAGAAAAAACAAGTAAAAACTTTTGTTTTTCAACTCTTTTTTTCAACTCTTGCGTCATTAAACGAATGGCCAAGCCGTCACGATTATCTTCCTTCGGCTCTAATTGCATAATTTCCGCCCCACGTCCCTTTTTTAAAGAAACATTAAAATCAATAACCGTTTGAAAATAATTCGGCTGATAGAGCTGTGTGGCCTCATTCGTATCTTCCCAGAAACCAACGATTTTGTGTGGAACACGGAGCGTTTTAAGCGATTCATGGAACAAAACAATTCCTTTCTTTGTCTCTTCCATTTTGTCATACATTGACGCTGAACAGTCAACAAGTAGTACGAAAACAGCATCTAGTACTGGAGAAATCTCGTGTTTTTTGTAAAATAAACGTGGATGTTCATCCATAAAAAAACGTAATAGCTTTTTGTTTAAACGTCCTGCGTGCAAATCCGTGCGTGGATGAATTTTTTTATGTTCGAGCACTTTCTCAATCGTCCGTGTCAATTTTTTTTGATATGGTCCAATTGCTTCACGATCGCGCTCGTACTGTCTCATTTGTTCAACTGTCGGTGAAGAAGGATAAATAAATATCGGTTTAGCATAGCGATTTTCTTTTCCATACTCATACTCTGAACGCCCACTGAGCTCCTGACGATCCGTTTGTTGTTCTAAATGTGTATAATCGCTATGCGTCGTCTTTTGTGATGAACCTTGTACAATGCCGAGTGCTTGATCCCCCGCTTCCCCTTGACGAACTCCTTCTCCAAGCAAATCTGTCTGCGAACCTTGTTCTAGGTCAAACTGCAAGAAACTGTTTGTCATATCGCTTGTTTCGCGATGCCACGTATGCATCACCTCTTCAAAAATCTCTTCGTCGTCGGATTTTACATCAAGTACGTCATCATTTTTTAACGGATCTTTTCGCCGAATGTCTTCCCTATTCTCTCGTCGATCAACGTAAATGTACTCTGGAAGATGAAAATATGTGTTTAACATATCGGCATCTAACAATTCATTCAACACATCAACAATAGTAAGCACAATACGAACAATATCGGCAGTCGATTTCGCATCATATACATAACGTACTTCACGATCAATAAACGGAAGCGTCAATCGCAAATGCTCGGGAAGCACGGCGTCTTGCCCTGGATGTTCTGCCGTTAATAATAAATATAAATAGTTGAACAACGCATCTGTATGGATGCTTTTCACGCTATTGACATTCCATTGCGTTTGAAAATAGTGGCGATACACGTCCTTTCGAACTATAAATGCCTTTTTTGTTCCACTACGCACACGCCGACATATATCTTCCAGTCGAATATCTTCAAGAAGCACAAACAGTTGTTTGGCAAAATTAGGGATGGAGTACGTCTTTATTTCTTTAAGAAAAAAAATAATATCATCGTCATTTGTATGATGAAAATTTCCGATTGTTCGTAAAAAAACATCGCTTTTCAATCCATACACGTGCTGTTCTTTCGGCCGGTTGTCCCAAAAATGACTTACAATAACCTTCTTATGCTGTCGATCAAGATACGACTGATAACCAAATTCTAACTCAATTTGTTCATCGTTTGCTAAAGTTTTCGCTAAATCCGATAGTTCTATAAATAAAGAAGAATCCACTTTTTTATCGTTAAACATAATAAAACGGTTCATTTAGACACCCTCATTCGTCAAACAGCGTTTCAGCTACATTGCGTACTGCAGCTTTTTCACGATCGTCTTCTAATTTTTCGACGATCGCTCGTTCGATCGCCCGCAATGGCGGAATGTACACAGCTAAATCACAAGCATCAATTAATGCGCGAATAGATGCTGCTTCTTCGGACACATACCCTTGTTTTACTTGGACAATTAAATCAGCCGACAATGTAACGAACCGGTCTATTAAGTCTTCGTCTGTTAACTTCGTTTGTTGCTGTAAGACACGCTTCAACGTTTCTCCTTGAACATATGGAACATCAATAACGACAAAACGATTTTTTAACGCTTCGTTAAGCGGGACGGTTCCGACGTATCCCTCGTTGATAGATGCAATGACACCAAATGTCGGTTTAGCTTTCACAACTTCAGCGGTAAATGGGTTTGTAATCGTTTTTCGATAATCAAGCACCCCGTTTAAAATCGGTAACGTTTCCGGCTTAGCCATATTAATTTCGTCAATGTACAATAAATGACCTTTCGTCATCGCTTGAATGACAGGACCCGGGATAAATTCAATCGTCGCTTGTCCATTTGCTTGTTGAATCGTTTTAAATCCGAGCATAGCCTCAGCGTCTAAATCAACCGAACAGTTAATACTATGCATCGGTTGACCAAAAAAAGCTGACAACGTTTCAGCTAGCTTTGTTTTTCCAGAACCAGTTGGTCCTTTTAACAATATGTTTTTTCCTAGCGCTAAAGCAATAATCGCATCATATAAAATGGACATATGAGCTGGCGTATACTCAACATCTGCGCTCTGTCCACTTCCTTCATGTTTGAACATCTCTCTTCTCTCTTCTACAATTGTCTCAATTGCTTTTGGGAATGAAGGAAATTGTGTGCAAATCATCTTGTCAATCCTTTCTTTGTTGTCATACGTACGTATTGTACAAAAAATAAACGGATTTGTACAAATAAAGAGATTGTTAATCATAATTATATTATGTAAACATATATTAAAAAAAGAGCCACTCGGCATTATCGACTTTTAACGAGTAGCTCGACCGCTTCTTGAATAAGCTTTTCACTTTCTAACGAACCGGTTTCAATGTCTTTGCGAATGCAACGTTCTAAATTTGCGCTTACTACGACAGCAATTGCACGGTCTACAGCACTACGGATCGCAGATAACTGCGCGACAACTTCTTTGCAGTCTTTTTGCTCATCCATCATTTTAAGGACTCCACGAACTTGTCCTTCAATTCGTTTTAAACGATTTTTCACTTGGTTATCGTAAATCATGGTTATTCCATCTCCTTTTTTCTATACCCTTGTAAGTATATTAAATGAAACATACTTCCTTTGTCAACTAAAATTATCTTTAATGGCTTTCCGAATCAATGCTTCACAACGATCTAGTTCTGTTTTTAGTTGTCGTTTATATAACTGGGCCTTTTTATAACCTTCTTCAGTAAAGCGATAGTAAACAACTTCCTGATATTTCATTCCTTCCTTTTTCTTTTTCACTTGCTCTAAAATTCCATCTTCTATTAAGTCGTGTAGTGCTTTATACACCTCGGAATGATTTGGACGATATCCAAACGGTTGAAATTCCTCACGAAGCACATCCAATAATTTAAGCCCATACAATCGCTCTTGTTCTGTTAAAGTAATCAAATATAGTTTTAAAAACGCCCGTTGTTTTAACAAAAATCCACTCGGTTTTCTTTTTTCGCTCATTTTCTCTCCTCCCACATATGACACATTCTTTACATAAAGAAAAAATCCTTCCCTATTTTTATTATAATTGAACATTTTTATTTTTATTCAATTTTTATTTAGAACATAGTTTATTATGTCAAATATTTTTATAAAAAAAAGAAGAAGGCTTCCCCTCTTCTTTATTTAAAGACAATCGTCTTATTTTCGTGAATGATAACACGATCTTCTAAGTGCCACTTTAACGCACGAACTAGTACCGTTTTCTCGATAATACGCCCTACCCTTTTTAAGTCTTCTATATGATGCTTATGATCGACCCGTTCAACATCTTGTTCAATAATAGGCCCTTCGTCTAAATCATCTGTTACATAATGAGAAGTCGCACCAATGAGTTTCACTCCACGGCGATAAGCTTGTTCATACGGGCGCGCCCCAATAAATGCCGGTAAAAATGAATGGTGAATATTAATAATTCGTGCCGGGAACATGGAAACGAAACGCGGTGATAAAATTTGCATATAACGAGCGAGCACAATGACATCAACATCATATTGTTTTAACAACTCAATTTGTTTCGCTTCTGCCTCTTGTTTTGTTTCTTTTGTCACAGGAACATAATAGTATGGAATACCAAATGATTCAACCGTCTCTCTCATTTGTTCATGGTTACTAATGACAAGGGTGAAATCCGCAAGTAGTTCACCTGCTTGCCACTCCCATAGCAATTCTAATAAACAATGTTCTTCTTTTGAAACAAATATAGCTACCTTTTTTATATGCGTATGTAGGCTGAATTTCCAGTCCATTGCAAAACGTTGTGCAATCGTTGCGAATTTCTTCTCTATCTCTTCTTGTCTGTCACGTATGTTTGGCGCATCAAACTCAATTCGTAAAAAAAACATGCCGCCTTCAGGATCTGTTGAATATTGGTTCGACTCCACTATGTTAGCCCCTTGTTCATGTAAAAACGTTGTAACTGCTGCAACAATTCCTGGTTGGTCGGGACATGATATAAGTAAACGGGCACGGTGCTTATACTTATCTACAAAATCACGAACATGTTTCTGCTGAAAATACATAACAAACCTCCCCTTTGAACGAAAGAAATGATAAATAATAGCATTCATTATAACAAATAGTCGAGAACATGTCTCGACTATTTTCTTACTTATTCAATGTTCTCCGCAATCCAAATGATCCTTTCCATTTAGGTGCTGGGAGCTTTACTGGCGAAGAAAGATACGTATATAAAGCTCCCATGAATAAAGAACCGCCGACAATATTCCCAATTGTCACAGGGACAATGTTATGAACAACACCCGCCACATCAATGCCGGACGGATGTGGTACAGCTAAGGCGAGTGAAAAAATAACAAAATTCGCAATAGAGTGCTCATATCCTGACGCAAAAAAGACGAAAACAATTAAAATCATAGCAAACATTTTTGCTACGTCTTCTTTCATTTGCATCGGAATGAAGATGGCCAAACAAACAAGCCAGTTACACAAAATTCCCTTTACAAATAATTGTATTGTTGTCGCATGCATCTTTTTCAACGCCATGGCAAATAACAAATGATCCATCGGGATATCATGAAAAATACCTGACTGTGCGATTAAAAAAGCGAAGAAAATAGCTCCAAGTAAATTACCGCTATAACACGCCACCCAGTTACGAACTGTATCTCCAACGGTTGTTTCTCTTTGAAGCGTACTAATAGTAAAATACATCGTATTTCCTGTAAATAGCTCTGCTCCACCGTACATAATGAGCACAAGTGCTATGCCGAAAAAAATTCCGCTTACTATATACGTTGCGGGCGAATGTGTCTCATAAAAAAATTGGCCGACACGCAAACAAAGAACAAGAGCAAAACCAATGTACACACTTGCGAGAGCAGCACGAATCATATATTGGACGGGTGAATTTTGTAAAATCGTTCTCTTCTTTAATGCTAGCTCCTTACATACTTGTAAAGCTTCCATTGTCTCTCCACTTCTCTTTCTGTTTTGTGATGTTTTTCACAATTTATCCTACTCCGATCACGCATGTTTTTCAATGTATTTGTGTAAATGTTAAAATAAATGTCAACACTTTCTTTTTTGAAAGCGTTTGTTTTTTTTATGACCATTGCAATTTTTGTATATGTTGTTCTCATCCTTTGCAAATAGAGGAAGGAATATATTAATATAAAAAGGGTGCAAAATACGTGGTTAGAGGAGGAAGCTATGAACTACATCAAAGAAGAAAACGGTCAATTATGGTTAACAGAAGATGAGCGTGAAAATTTAAAAATTAGTTATCGCATTAAAGAAGTCATTTACTCCGAACAATCGCCATTTCAACATGTGATGATTTTGGACTCGTACGACTTCGGAAGAATGCTCGTGCTTGATGGTGTTGTGCAAACAACTTCCATTGATGGTCACATTTATAATGAGATGATTTCACATGTTCCTCTTTCTCTTCATCCATCGCCAAAGAAAGTTTTAATTATTGGCGGGGGCGATTGTGGCGCGGCCTGTGAAGTGGCGAAACATGAGGACGTAGAAGAAATACATCTTGTTGAAATTGATGAATTAGTCGTTCGAGCATGTAAAGAGCATTTACCAGAAGTATCCGGAAACCTTTCCGATCCACGCGTGCAGTACGTATATAAAGATGGAGTACAGTTTGTTAAAGATTGTGTAAACACGTACGATGTCATTATTATTGATTCGTCTGATCCGATCGGCCCGGCTCAAGTATTATTTGAATACAACTTCTACAAGAGTGTATACGAAGCCTTAAAAGAAGACGGAATAATGGTTTGTCAAAGTCAATCTCCAATTTTTCATATGGACGTATTGAAACAAACATATACAAACATTCGTCGTCTATTCCCACACGTACACGTATACACTGCTACTGTCCCAACATATCCAGGTGGACTATGGAGTTTCACTCTTGGAGCGAAACAACCGATTTCATTTGAGCGACTTAACACCTTTGAAAAACAAACGAAATACGTAAATAGTGATGTATTAAACCAATGTTTCCGCCTCCCACAATTTATGAAAGAACATCTGCAATCGTAGTCGGAGTGACTCCGACTACGATTGTTGACAAAGATATTGTTTTACCCGTGGTGTTAGGAAAGTTACTTGGCTTCTCTTCCGAACGTGCATGGCATCGCTTTGTTACTGGAAACTTGTTCACAACGTTCTCGATACAATCGCCGTTGCCGAGCGCTGCGCTTTGCAATCAAATGGATTCGTCATGAACGAGCGAAACGTGGGCAACACCATGCCTATGCGGTCGTAGATAGCATGCCAATCGAGTTGTGCCATGCCGCAACAATTCTGAACGACTTGAGCTAAAAAAATATTGCCCACACCTAAAACGCCATACGTTACATCGCGAAACGAAATAATCCGTGGCAATGTGCCACGGATTATTTAATGTAAGTGGATTCGTCTTGCAAAATCAACAAAACGAAATTTGTCAAGACGATGGCGCGATTCCGTATATTGAAACAAACTTGCATCGTCTAAATAAACGTAATTTCGCACAACAACAACGTGCGTATATTGTTTTAAATGTAAGTACATACGATCCTCTTCCGTACACTCTTCAACGAAAAATTCTTTTTTTGCAAAGCTAATTTTTAATTGTAGTTCTTTTTCAAGATATTCATAAATAGAACGCTCGCATATATCTTTAGATAAAAACGGAACAACCTTTTTATTAAAAAAGTCTTTATCTAAAATAATACGCTCACCTTCAATCTCCCGCACGCGCACCACTTTCCAAATGTCTTCCCTTGCTGTAACGTGAAGATGTTTTTTTAACGCTTCATCAGGTTTAACGATCTCAAGCTGCTCGACAATTGTTCGTGATGACTTTCCAAGCTTTTGTGCTAACTCCTTGAAGCTAATAAGTCCAGAAATCGGGAAGTCAAATTTTCTTACGTCCAATACAATGGAACCTTTTCCTTTAATTTTCTGAATATACCCATGTTCCGAAAGTAAATTAAGCGCTTTTCGAATCGTTTCCCGCGACGTTTCGTATTGTTCAACGAGCTGATTTTCAGAAGGAATTTTCGTCCCTGGTTTAAATATTCCTTTTTCAATTTTTGATAACAAGTCATTGTAAATAGATAAATATTTATTTTCACTCATTGTTTATCACCGAAAACTATTTTACCATTATTTTTTCAAGTAATAAACAATGGATTCATACGGACGTAACGTGATTTTTTTGAAGTCGCTTGGTGAGTCTTCATAGTTTGACAATAAAACTTGACTTGTATATTCGTTTATATCGATATGTTTTGGCCATTCAAACAGCGTTTCTCGTCCGTAAAAATTATTAATCACAACAAGTTTTTCGTTTTTTCCGTTGCGAATATATGCAAAAATCGAAGGATGGTCTTCTAAAATGAGCTCATAATCGCCTGTTGTAATAATGTCGTACTGTTTACGTAATTGAATAAGCTTT
The DNA here is from genome assembly GCF_900111795.1 of Anoxybacillus pushchinoensis. Classification (GTDB taxonomy): domain Bacteria; phylum Bacillota; class Bacilli; order Bacillales; family Anoxybacillaceae; genus Anoxybacillus; species Anoxybacillus pushchinoensis. The sequence goes on from NZ_FOJQ01000009.1 coordinate 22,210, forward strand.
TGATAATGATAAAAAACCGATGTCGGATCTTGTAACGCCCTTTGAACATTAATTTGTTGATAGTTGCGCGCCACGGAAATCCACGGTGTTCCTGTTGTAAAGCCTGCGTGCTTCTCGTCGCTCCATTGCATCGGCGTTCGAGAATTGTCACGAGATTTCCGTTGCAAAATATGCAATATATCTTGTTCACTTTTTCCTTGTTCTTTTAATATCCGGTACATGTTTAACGATTCGACATCTCGGTAATCATCGATCCGTTCAAACTTCGGATCAGTCATTCCGATTTCCTCACCTTGATAAATATAAGGCGTCCCTTGCATCATATGAATCGTTGTTGCCAACATTTTTGCGGATTCTTTATGGTATCGTTCGTCGTCACCGTAACGGGAAACGATGCGCGGTTGGTCATGATTGCACCAAAATAATGCGTTCCATCCTCCACCTTTATGCATTTCTACTTGCCACTCTGATAAAATCTTCTTTAGTTGTAAAAAGTCGAAATCAGCAACCGCCCACTTCTCCCCATTTGGATAGTCAACTTTTAAATGATGAAAGTTAAATGTCATATTTAGTTCATGACGGTCAGGATTTGTATATAAAATACAATGATCAATTGTTGTCGACGACATTTCTCCTACCGTCATCATATCGTACTTCGAAAATACTTCTCGATTCATTTCTTGTAAAAATTCATGAATACGCGGACCATCTGTATAGTATTTTCTTCCGTCACCAGGCGGCATAGCCCCATCATCATCTAAAAAACGTTGATCTTTTGAAATTAAATTAATCACATCCAAACGAAAGCCATCTACTCCTTTTTTTAGCCAAAAATGCATCATGTCATATACACGTTGACGTACTTCTTCGTTTTCCCAGTTTAAATCTGCTTGTGTAACATCGAACAAATGCAAATAATATTGCCCTGTTTGTTCATCATACTCCCAAGCAGATCCACCGAATTTTGATTGCCAATTGTTTGGCTCATCTCGCCAAATATAAAAATGACGGTACGGATTGTTTTTAGATGAGCGCGATTGTTGAAACCATTCGTGATCGGTTGACGTATGATTAACGACAATGTCCATAACAACTTTTATATTTCGTTTATGTGCTTCTTCAATAAGTTGTTCAAAATCTTCCATCGTTCCGTATGGTGCATAAATCCGATAATAGTCGCTTATGTCATATCCGTTGTCACGCTGTGGAGATTCGTAAATCGGAGTGAGCCAAATGGCATCGACCCCGAGTGTCTGCAAATAATCTAACTTTTCAATTACCCCTTTTAAATCGCCAATTCCGTCGCCATTCGTATCTTTAAAACTTTTCGGATAAATTTGATATACAACTGCTGTCTTCCACCATGGATGCATATCACTTACCGCCTTTCGTTTTTGCCAAGATGTATGTCAATGTAAATGGAACGATAAGAACGATCGCCATACCAATGAAAAATGGTGCCCATTTGTCAGGGAAAATGGATAAAAATCCAGGAAGTCCCCCGACACCAATCGAAGAAGCTTGAACTTTATTCATCGTAATAAAAATTCCCGCAATGGCAGAACCGATGAGAGCAGAAATAAATGGATAACGATATCGCAAGTTGACACCAAACATCGCTGGCTCTGTAATACCTAAATAAGCAGATACAGAAGATGTAAACGATAGTCCTTTTAGTTTTTCATCTTTTGTCGCGAACATCATAGCGAGTGCTGCTGAACCTTGTGCAATGTTCGATAGTGCAAGCATCGGCCATAAAAATGTTCCCCCCGTGCTACCGATGAGCTGCAAGTCTACTGCTAAGAACGTATGATGCATTCCTGTAACAACGAGAACTGCATATAGTCCTCCATATACGAGCCCACCTAATGCCGCAAAACGATCAAACAAAGCGACAAGACCATCCGTCAAAGCACTTGCGATTCCAAAAGTCACAGGACCAATTGCGATAAAAGAAATAAATCCTGTCACGAGTAGCGCGATTGGAGCAACAAGCAACAATTGGAATGATTCTGGAATACGTTTTTTCAAAAATATTTCCAACTTCGCCAATACATATGATGAAATTAAAATAGGCAACACTTGACCTTGATAGCCGATTTTTTGAATATCAAAACCGAATAAATTCCAATACGGCACAGTCCCTTCTTGGACAGCTGAAGCATACGCCCAAGCATTTAATAAAGCTGGATGAACAAGCATTAGTCCGAGTACAATTCCAAGCAATTCACTTCCACCAAATTTTTTTACAGCTGACCAACCGATTAATCCCGGTAAGAAGACGAACGCTGTGTTAGCAATTAAGTTAATCATATCAGCGAAGTCACGCCATTGCTCATGCACGTCGACAAGCGATTTTCCTTCATAAAAAATTCCTGACCCTGTTAAAATGTTGTTAATCCCCATTAGTAAACCTGCTGTCACGATGGCGGGTAAAATCGGAATGAAAATGTCTGCTAACGTTTTAATGGCACGTTGTAACGGGTTCAACTTTTTTTCCGCAGCATCTTTAATCTCTTGTTTCGTCGCTCGACCAATGCCGGTCATTTCAATCATTTCATTGTACACTTTTTCCACTAATCCTTGGCCGATGACAACTTGGAACTGTCCATTTACAGAAAACGAGCCTTTCACGATATCAATGTTTTCTAATGCCTCTTTATCTACTTTCCCTTCATCTTTTAGCGCAAAACGAAGACGAGTGACACAATGTGTGGCAGCAATAATGTTTTCTTTTCCACCGACTGCTTGAACAATTTTTTCAACAGATTGTCGCATCATTTCTTCCTCCTTACTTGAAGCGTTTACATTGATTTTTATAAACTTGTATATACAAGTTTATTTATCTATATTGTAACTTGTATATACAAGTAAGTCAACCACTTTCAAAAAAATTTCATAGAAAAAAGATGCCCATGCGGACATCTTTCCTCTATCATTTGCTTTCTTTTCTTCTTGCATACATCGCTGCATGCCTTTTAATTTCGCCAATTAACAGCATTTCTTCTTGCTTAGAAATCTCCAACGAAAGACCGTACTGAAATTCATTCACATACGTTTTCTTCCAGATTACGACACCACGCACGTTCATCGGTTGATCAACGATCGTAAACTGCAACTCCACCTCAATTTCACCTTTTGCGGAGTCGATCGGTAAATTTAAGCTCGTCTCCATTCGAATGCCACGTGGGCTAATATCGTGAATTTCAGCCGCTCCTTTATCCGTTTCTACTTGTCGTTCCCCAATACGTGTAATACGAAACGTACAAGGAAGCGGTTGACCAAATTGATATCGAAAAGGTTCTTGACGTTTAAATCTCATCATGTATCCCCCATATGAAAAACTGTACCTTCTTCAATATAGTTGAAATGACAAATGAATTCAAGGGAATTATGACCATTTCGCCCATGTATCTGTAACATGACCAACTTCATCACAATCGAGCACGTACGTCACATTACTATACCGATCGCTTAACCGGAGTTCACCGACATTGACTTCTTCTATGATTCCTTTCTCCGTTTTTAAAACAACATGTCCGTGTGAGAGGAAATGACAACTTACTAATCGATGTGGATTCGTCTTCACTTCTTTAACGAGCAGCTGCCCACGTTTTGCGCGTGCGGATCGCTCGATTTCCGTTCGCGCTATTTTTTTTATTGCCCCTCGTTTTGTCACAAGAACAAGATTTTCATCTGTTGCCTGTTGACCAAACACGACGTAATCGCCTTCTTTTAGATGAATTCCTTTAACTCCTGCTGCCCGAACACCAACTTCTCCGACTTCTTCTTCTTGGAATAGCAATCCATACCCATAATGTGTGACGAGGAATATATGTCCACATCCATCCGTTCGATACACGCGCACAACTTCGTCATCCTCTTTGAGTCGCACAGCTACGAGCGGTTTAGAATAACGCTGTGCCTTATAGTGAACGAGGCTTGTTTTTTTCACAAATCCTTGTTTTGTAATAAATAATAAATATCCGTTTAAAAAATCTTCAATTGGAATGACGCTAACGATCTGTTCATCACGATCGAGTGGAATGGTATGAGAAATATGCTGTCCGAGATCTTTCCAACGAATATCCGGGAGTTCGTAGACAGGACAATATAAGTAATTTCCTTTATTTGTGAACAATAGTAACGTATGCGTAGTGTTCATCTCAAACATTCCGAGCAACCTGTCGCCCTCTTTCATCCCCACATCTTGCCCATTTGAAGCGCTATAAGATCTGAAACTTGTCCGTTTAATATATCCATCTTTTGTGACAGTGACGATCACATCTTCTTCTGGAACAACTACGTTCATTTCGATTTTAATTTCTTTTATTTCCTCCTCAATTGTCGTTCTTCGCTCATCCGCGTACATTTTTTTCATTTTTCTTAAGTCGGCTTTAATAACAGAGAGAAGTTTTTTTTCACTATCTAAAATAGCTGTTAATTCCTCGATTTTACGATGTAACGCACTTGCTTCTTCGCGTAAATCATCAATATCTGTATTTGTTAGACGATATAGCTGCAATGTAACAATCGCTTCTGCCTGTGGTTCTGTAAACCCATAACGATTGATTAAGTTCATTTTTGCATCCTTTTTATCTTGGGAAGCGCGAATCGTTGCGATCACATCATCTAAAATCGATACAGCTTTTATTAGCCCCTCGACAATATGAGCGCGTTCTTTCGCTTTCCTCAATTCATAACGGGAACGGTTCGTAACAACTTCTTTTTGATGTTCGATGTATGCATCTAACAGTTGCGTTAAGTTTAATAGTTTAGGACGACGGTCATAAATAGCAACCATATTAAAGTTGTACGTAGTTTGCAAATCTGTATTTTTATATAAATAATTTAAAATTCCTTGTGCATTCCCATCTTTTTTCACCTCAATGACGATACGTAACCCTGTTCGGTCCGTCTCGTCACGCACGTCAATGATTCCATCCAACTTTTTTTCAAGACGCAATTCGTCAATTTTTTTAACTAAATTCGCCTTGTTCACTTCATAAGGAATTTCTGTAATAACGATCGCTTGTTTACCACCTTTTCCTTGTTCGATTGCTGCTTTGCCACGAATAATGATTTTTCCCTTTCCCGTTTCATAAGCAGCTTTAATTCCTTCTTTTCCTTGAATGATTCCCCCTGTTGGAAAATCCGGACCTTTCAATACGTTCATTAAATCATCCACAGAACAATTCGGATAATCAATCCGCATCATCACCGCATCAATTACTTCTCCTAAATGATGCGGGGGAATTTCTGTAGCATAACCTGCTGAAATACCTGTTGAACCGTTCACAAGCAAATTCGGAAACATCGCTGGCAACACGACAGGCTCCTTACTCGTATCATCAAAGTTCGGTACAAACTCTACTGTTTCTTTATCAATGTCGCGCAGCAATTCGGATGCAATTGGCGATAATCTCGCTTCTGTATAACGCATCGCTGCAGGTGGATCACCATCAATGCTCCCGTTATTTCCATGCATTTCAATTAATACGTTTCTTACTTTCCATTCTTGGCTCATGCGCACCATTGCTTCATATACAGAAGAATCACCATGCGGGTGAAAGTTGCCAATGACGTTTCCAACTGTTTTCGCGGATTTACGAAACGGCTTATCAGATGTGTTTCCGTCTACATACATCGCATATAAAATGCGGCGTTGTACTGGTTTTAATCCATCGCGTGCGTCGGGAAGCGCACGTTCTTGAATAATATATTTGCTATAACGACCAAATCGGTCGCCTAACACATCTTCAAACGGCAAATCTAATATGCGTTCCATGTTCTTATTCCCCCTCAGCTGTCATCACATGATCATTTTCTAAAATATTTACCTCTTCCTCTAATCCAAATTGCACATTCGATTCAATCCATTTTCTTCTCGGCTCTACTTTATCCCCCATTAACGTCGTTACACGGCGTTCAGCACGTGCTGCGTCATCAATACGTACACGAATAAGTGTACGCGTATCAGGATTCATCGTCGTCTCCCATAGTTGATCGGCATTCATTTCGCCAAGCCCTTTATATCGTTGAATAGTGTAGCCTTTTCCAATTTTCTTTAAAATAAGCTGTAATTGTTCATCTGTCCATGCATATTCAACAATTTCCTTTTTACCAACCTTTTTACTTACTTTATAAAGCGGTGGGAGTGCAATAAACACTTTACCAGCTTCAATGAGCGGTCGCATATAGCGATAAAAAAATGTCAACAACAGTACTTGAATATGCGCTCCATCTGTATCCGCGTCGGTCATGATGATCACTTTGTCGTAATGAATATCATCAATCGAAAAATCTGCTCCGACACCACCACCAATCGCATGGATGATTGTATTGATTTCTTCGTTCTTAAAAATATCAGTTAATTTCGCTTTTTCTGTGTTAATGACTTTTCCACGGAGAGGCAATACAGCTTGAAAACGGCGATCGCGCCCTTGCTTAGCAGATCCACCAGCTGAATCTCCCTCAACTAAATACAATTCATTTTTTTGTGGGTTTCGTGTTTGGGCAGGTGTGAGTTTTCCGCTTAATACATGTTCTTTTCCTTTTCTCTTTTTTCCAGATCGCGCCTCTTCCCGCGCCTTTCTCGCTGCTTCACGCGCTTGAAATGCACGAATTGCTTTTTTAATTAACATCGTCGCAATATCCGGATTTTCATTTAAAAAGTACGTCAATTTCTCGCTAACAACGGATTCAACTGCCGAACGGGCTTCAGGCGTTCCTAGTTTCCCTTTCGTTTGTCCTTCAAACTGCAAAAGGGCTTCTGGAATACGAACCGATATGATAGCAGATATCCCTTCACGAATGTCTGTACCCTCTAAATTTTTATCTCGTTCCTTCAATAAACCTACCTTCCGTGCGTATTCATTAAAAACGCGAGTCATCGCCACTTTAGCTCCGATTTCATGCGTCCCACCATCTTTCGTACGCACATGATTAACAAACGAAAGCATTTGCTCCGCATACCCGTCATGAAATTGAAAGGCAAACTCTACTTCAATACCACTTTGCTCACCGCTAAAAAACACGACAGGATGCAATACATCTTTTTCTTCATTTAAATATTGGACAAATGCTTCGATTCCGTTGTCGTAATAAAACGTATCGTGTGAACCCGTCCGCTCATCGTACAATTCGATTTTTAATCCTTTTAATAAAAATGCGGATTCACGTAAACGCTCGCTAATCGTTTCATAATGAAACGTCGTCGTACTAAAAATCGTTGGATCCGGTTTAAACTGAATTTTCGTCCCTGTCTGTTTTGTTACGCCAATTTTCTCAAGTGTAGTCACCGGCTTTCCACCGTGCTCAAATCGTTGGTAATACACGAAGCCATCGCGTTGAATCGTTACCTCCAACCACTCGGACAGAGCGTTAACGACGGACGCGCCAACACCATGTAAGCCACCGCTTGTTTTATATCCCCCTTGTCCGAATTTCCCACCTGCATGTAGCACAGTTAAAATGACTTCCGGAGTAGGCTTTCCTAGCTTGTGCATCCCGGTAGGCATACCACGTCCTTCATCTTGCACGCTAACACTTTGATCATTATGTATCGTGACAATAATGCGTCTACCATATCCGGCAAGCGCCTCGTCAACTGCATTATCGACAATTTCATATACAAGGTGATGTAAACCGCGACTATCTGTGCTTCCGATATACATGCCTGGTCGCTTACGAACGGCTTCTAATCCTTCTAATACTTGAATCGTGTCTTCGTTATATGTAAGAAGCTGCTTATCCGTCACACTTATTCCCCTTTCACAATAAGAACATTTGTTTCTGTTTTTTCGACTTTTTCTATTTTAACATACATTCGTAAAACGTCCAATGCCAACCCATCCCGCTCATTCCAAGCTGAAGATGATGAAGAAAAAGAACGACCATTACAAAAAGAATGGTCGTTTTTAACGTGTGAGCGCATGTTCTACTTTGATGCAGCGATCCATCACAACCGTATACCCTTTTTCTGTCAAGTAACGATACACTTCTTCATCATATACACCTAATTGCCCCCAAAACACGTCCGCATGAATTTGTATAAACTGCTCAGCAATTTCACGCAAATGTTCAGACCGACGAAATACATTCACAATATGTACATGTCCTTCAATATCAGTTAACGTAGCGACAGCTGGGATACCTTCCCATTCTTTAATGAGCGGATTGACTGGGATGATTTCATACCCTGCCTCTCTCATCGCTTTTGCAACCATGTAAGATGTACGTTCTGGACGATTCGATAATCCTACTACAGCAATTCGCTTTGCCTTATCTAATATTTGTTTAATCTGTTCACGACTTGGATTCATGTGCTCAACCTCCCTTATGATAAACTAGTATTTCTTCATGTAAAAAAATAATCCTGCCTTCATTTTTCAAAAAAGCGTGTTACAATAAAAGCAGAACCTCGATTTGAAGAGGAAATATTTATGGAGTAAAGGGTGCATACGATGTCCATTTTGCTTATAATTATCGGTTATTTACTTGGATCGATTCCGTTCGCCTTGCTTGTCGGAAAAATTGGATATGGAATTGATATACGTGAGCACGGGAGCGGAAATTTAGGTGGGACAAATACATTTCGCGTGCTCGGAGTAAAAGCTGGACTGATTGTTACAATTGCCGACATTTTAAAAGGGGCGTTAGCGGCAAGCTTACCCGTACTGTTTTCTGTAGATATTCATCCCCTTATTACAGGGATGTTTGCTGTATTTGGTCATACATACCCCGTATTTGCTCAATTTCGTGGTGGGAAAGCGGTCGCTACATCTGGTGGGGTCTTATTGTTCTACTCACCCATGCTTTTCATGACGATGTTAGCCGTCTTTTTCCTCGTTCTATATGTATCAAAATACGTCTCGCTTTCATCGATGTTAACAGGGGTATATGCGACCGTATATGCATTTGTTTGGACAGATGATGTGCCTTTGCGCATCGTCGTCACATTATTAACATTGTTCGTATTTTATCGTCATCGAGCAAATGTGAAACGGATTTTAAACAAAACTGAACCGAAAGTGAAGTGGTTGTAACGTGACAACATGTCATTTACCAAAACAATTTGTAACAAAAATGAATGCTTTGCTTCACGATGAAGCGGAGCGTTTTTTTGCGACATACAACGAAGAAAAAGTAAATGGATTGCGCGTCAATTCGTTAAAAATTTCACCATCGACATTTTTACATATCAGTCCATGGAACCTTGAGCCTATTCCTTTTTGTTCAACAGGATTTTATTATCATGATGCGCAGCCAGGGAAACATCCGTACCATGCGGCTGGATTATACTATATTCAAGAACCGAGTGCGATGTTTGTAGCGGAAGTGCTTGCCCCATCCCCAGAAGAACGAGTTCTTGATTTATGCGCGGCTCCAGGAGGAAAAACAACACAAATCGCAGCAATGATGAATAACGAAGGATTTTTATTGGCGAATGAAATTCATCCGAAACGTGTGAAAGCTCTATCAGAAAATATCGAACGGCTCGGAATTACAAACACTGTCGTGACAAATGAAACGCCTGAAAAACTATCGGAAACATTTGAAGGTTTTTTCGATAAAATTTTAGTTGATGCTCCTTGTTCCGGAGAAGGAATGTTTCGAAAAGATGAAGAAGCGATCTCATTTTGGAGCTTAGATCATGTTCAAAAATGTACCCAAGCGCAACGACATATTTTATCATGCGCCTATCACATGTTAAACGAAGGGGGCGTACTCGTTTATTCGACATGCACATTTTCCCCAGAAGAAAATGAACAAATGATTGATTGGTTTTTAGCGACTTATGATGATATGGAGTTAATTCCGATTCAAAAAGAACACGGTGTCCAATCAGGTGTCGTTGATTGGACAAGCACAAACAATGAACAAATAGCACATACAGCAAGGTTATGGCCCCATCATTTAAAAGGAGAAGGACATTTCGTCGCAAAAATGCGCAAACGCGGAGAAACAAAACGATGGAACGGAAAATTTATTACTCCTAACGTATCTAAAGCGATGTGGCGTGATTATGAGACGTTTTCCAACAATACGATACAAACAACAATAAAAGGAACGATGTGCATGTTTGGCACACACTTATTTGCGCTTCCATATCTTTGCCCGCGATTAGATGGTTTAAAAGTCGTTCGCCCTGGGCTTCATATTGGTGAATGGAAAAAAAACCGATTTGAACCTAATCATGCTTTAGCTATGGCATTAACACCACAACAAGTACAAGCTCATGTTTCTCTCACTTTTGAAGAAAGTATCCGATATATGAAGGGGGAAACATTACAAACTAACGAAGACCGTGGATGGGTATTGATGACTATTGACGGGTACTCGCTCGGTTGGGGAAAAGAAGTAAAAGGAATTGCAAAAAACTTTTATCCTAAAGGGTTACGAATCAAGTAGGATGCCCCTTTTAACGAGGGGCATCCTTTATTTTGTAATCGTAACTGTAAAAGTAATATCATCTTTACTCAAATCGAACGTTTTCGCTTTTAACACAAACCCTTTTTTAATCTGAATGTCGCTTACGACGATGTAAATGCGTTCTTGTTTGGCATCCACTTTCACCCAATTCGGCAAAGAAGCATGTTTATCTATATACGCTAAAACATACGGTACAGGTAAACGAAGTTGGCCAAACGTCATCATTGGCTGAGCAAGCACAATATGTCCATGCTCATCGACAACCGGATCAAATGCCATTGTTAAATCTACAGGCCTCCCAAATACCGGGAGTACACTTTTTATATATAGCCGATCAGCCAGTTGAACATCGTAAGATAATTGGCCTTTTTTTTCATGTTTCTGAATGTATGCATTCACTAACGCATTAAGATGTTGTTTCGATGTTTGAACAGTAAATGTTGGACCTTCCCCTTCAATGGTTGGAATACTTGGGGAAGAAGATGGCTGAAACATATAAAAAAATAACAAAGCGATGAGCAAACCATTTATTCCTAACAAGCAAAAAAACAAGTGTTTCCATTTTACTTTTACAGTCTTCACTATTCATTCTCCTTTAGCCATTCAACATGTTTTTGTAAATATGTGTATATACGTTGCGCCATTCGCTCATAACCGCGCGTGTTTGGATGAAACTGATCGTCATGCAATACGTCGTCGCGCCCTTCAAACAAGTCTGCGATAGGAACGAATAACGCATAATCATAGCGCGAAACGACTTGTTTACTCCCTTCATTCCACATGTGTATGATGTCATCCATTTCCGGTATATTCGGAAATGCAGAGGAAAACGGATTGTATAATCCGATAAGCACAATGTAAGCATCTGCATTCATATGGCGAAGAAGTTGCAATTGCTCATGAAGTCGGGAAGCAAATGCCTCTTGCTCTTTTACAAATAAATCATATGTCAAAGTTAAAAAATGTGAGCGAGCAACTTTCATGATATCATTTCCGCCAATCGTAATAAAAATAAGATCCGCTTGTTGGATAGATGGTTCATTATTTATAATTACATCTGCCAGTTGTGTACTACGCAATCCTCGCTTCCCGAAGTTGTTCACAAATACTTCATTTATATCTTCTCGTTCTTCCATATATCGCTTTATTAACGTGACATATCCATCTTGATCATCGCCTACCCCTTCTGTCAATGAATCACCTAACGCCACTATATGCAAATTACGAGGTAGCGGCTGTTGGACACTTTCCTCTGTCAACTGTAAAGTTTCTTCTTTCACTGTCTGTATAGAAGAGCATCCAGCCAAACAGAAACAAAAGAGCAAAAGGAGAAACTTGTTCATATGCTTCATCTCCTCTCCATAAAAGAAAAGACAAAAATGACTAGACCATCATTTTTGTCTGTATCTTCTATTGTAACATGTCAATATGTTTTAAAATTTCTTCGTAAGGTACGTCATTTAAGCCACTATAATACTTCACAATCGTTCCGTTTTGATCAACAAGATAAAAGTAAGTACCGTGAATGACTTGATCTCCTTCTTTCGGTTTCTTTACAACCGCTTTAAAGTTTTTTTGGGCAAAGCTCTCAATTTCTTCCTGCGTGTATCCTGTAAGTAAACTCCATTTGCTCTCATCCGCTTGAAACTTTTCGATATATGTTTTTAACGCTTCCGGCGTATCGTTTTCGGGATCTACACTAAATGAAACAAAATGGACATCAATCCCTTTTTCTTGCGCCATCTTTTGTAGCTTCGCCATATTAGCCGTCATCGGTGGACAAACATCAGCGCATCGTGTAAAAATGAAATCAGCTATCCACACTTTTCCCTTTAAATCAGCTAGACCGAATGTTTGACCATTTTGATCGGTGAACGTAAAGTCTTCAATTGGCCAGTTTTTTGCATCTGGAATCGATTGTTGGCAAGCAACGAGAACAGATAGTAATACAACAAACAGCCATAAACGTTTCAACTTTTGTTTCCTCCTACTCCGTATAATACATGAATCCTATCGCCCCTGATCCTGTATGCGTTGAAATGATCGGGGTAGTGTATACAATCTCAGTTTGCGTCCATCCTGTTACTTCTGCGATCGACTGTTTTAATCGTTCGCTCAAATCAAGTGCGTCTGCATGAGCAATCCCTACTGCTCGAATTGTTTTTCCTTTCGTATGCTCTACAAATTGATTTGTTAAATACTTGACGATTTGAGATTGGCTACGAACTTTTGTGACAGGAGTATACACACCGTCTTCTAACGAAGCGATTGGTTTAATGTTTAGTAGCGAACCGATCATTGCTTTTCCTCGTCCGATCCGTCCACCTTTCACGAGGTTTTCGAGCGTATCGACAACGACAAACAAATGTGTATTCGCACGAATCGCATCAAGACGCGAAGTGATTTCGGCCACCGTTTTTCCTTCAGCAGCCATTTTTGCCGCTTCTAACACTTGAAAGCTAAGCGCAAGAGAAATGAAACGCGAATCGATGACTGTGACGTTGGCGTTTGTCATGGCTGCTGCACTTTCCGCAGAACGCACTGTTCCGCTCATTCCCGCGGTCATGTGAATCGAAATCACGTCATATCCTGCTTCTCCTAGCTTGTCATACACTTCTAAAAACTGTCCTGCAGACGGTTGTGAGCTTTTCGGTAGCTCATTCGCTTGCTTCATTTCTTCAATAAATTTTTGAGGAGTTAAGTCAATGCCATCTAAGTATGTTTTTCCGTCAATGGAGATAGATAATGGAACAACATGAATGCCCCATGCCTCAATCGTTTCTTTCGGTAAGTCTACCGTTGAATCTGTTACAATCTTCACTTTACTCATTTTTTCACTTCCTGTATTTCATTCTAAAATTGTATACGGTGAAATTATATAATAAAACCCCATGATATGTCGTCGATTTCATAAAATTTTTTGCAAAAAAAGAGCGGATCTGCACTTTGGCAAATCAGCTCATGCGTTGTTTTTTAAAATTTCAGATTTAAATATTTGTTCATATACCGACCACTTCAATACGCGTTTTAAATACTCTTTGAACGAATATATCTTTTTCTTCTTCTCACTCACATACACTTGAGCAATAAATGTTTGCAACCTGACTTTTACAATAAATTGATAAGGGTTATCGTCCTCCAGTATCGGAATTTCGATAATTTTTACTTTTTGCCCATCTACGTTTTTGAACTCTAGGCTTTTGAATAACAAAATATCAATCCTCTTTTTTGACCGATTTACTTATATTATACACGATTTTCATGCCGAAGTATGTCACATTTCGTCACTCATTTATAAAAAATTTTTGTCAAATGAGTAAATGGAATAAACTGCTGTCTTTGTTGACTTCTATAAATGGAAATCCTTTTTTCTTCATTCGCTCAATAAGCAGAGCATAATCTTCACGGCACTTTAGTTCAATGCCAACGAGAGCAGGGCCGCTATCTTTATTATTTTTTTTCGTATATTCAAAGAGTGTAATGTCGTCTGTTGGTCCTAATACTTCATCGAGAAATTCACGCAAAGCGCCAGCACGTTGCGGAAAATTCACAATAAAATAATGTTGAAGTCCTTCATAAATCATAGATCGTTCTTTAATTTCCTGCATTCGCCCAATATCATTGTTTCCTCCACTAATAATGCAAACAACCGTTTTGCCACGAATGTGATCTTTATATAAGTCAAGTGCAGCAACTGGCAACGCTCCAGCAGGTTCTACAACGATCGCATTCTCGTTATAAAGTTGCAAAATTGTTGTGCACACTTTTCCTTCAGGAACGACTACAATATCGTCAACGAGCTCTTTCGCTAACGTAAATGTCTTTTCACCCACGCGCTTGACTGCTGCACCATCTACAAACGGATCAATCTCACTTAAAGTAATCACTTCGTTTGCTTCAAATGATTTCTTCATTGATGGTGCCCCTTCAGGTTCAATTCCAATCAATTTTGTGGCAGGAGAAATGCTTTTTATGTACGTGCCTACACCAGAGATGAGTCCTCCCCCACCAATGCTCGCGAACACATAATCAATAGCTTCTTCACAATCATTTAACATTTCAACTCCAACCGTTCCTTGACCAGCGATAACAGCTTCATCATCAAATGGATGGATAAACGTTCGCTGCTCTTTTTTGGCGCAAATAAGCGCTTGCTCGTAAGAATCGTCAAATGTATCACCAACTAAAATAATATCAACAAACTCCCTTCCAAAAAATTGAACTTGTGATACTTTTTGTCTTGGAGTTGTAGAAGGCATATAAATTTTCCCATGCACCCCAAGCACTCGGCACGAATAAGCTACCCCTTGCGCATGATTGCCCGCACTTGCACAAACAACTCCATTTTTCTTTTCTTCTTCACATAAACTTTTCATTCGGTAATAGGCTCCTCGAATTTTGAACGATCGAACGACTTGTAAATCTTCCCGTTTAAAATACACGTGGCAATCGTAACGCTCTGAAAGCAATTCATTTTTTTGTAGAGGAGTATGGTATACGACGTCTTTTAATGTTTGATAAGCAATTAAAATATCTTCTACGTATACGCCATGTTTTCGTTTTACTTGTTGTTCCATTTTCTCGTTTCCTTTCCGTTTGTAATTTCGTTATCAAAATTATGTTATTCTAAAATATATCATATTTTCGAATAAAGAAAAGTAAATTTTCTAAAAATTATCCGAAAAAATAAAGCTCGCTTGTTATTTGCGAGCTATTCGTTCATATATGCAAAATGCATGTGGATAGCGATTTTTTTCATCTTGTACGCCAGGCTGTACCGAGCAGAGCTCCCATTGCTGTTCATCAATGTTTGGAAAAAATGTATCCCCATTAAACGTTGCATCAATATGTGTAACGTACAATCGATCAGCTATCGGCATCGCTTGTTCAAATACTTGTGCCCCCCCTATAACGAATACATGACCGTATTGTTGTTCGACTTGTTTTATGTCATCAATCGAATGAATAACTTGACAACAAGAGATGTTCAAGACGGACTTGTCGCGTGTAAGTATGATATTCGTTCTTCCTGGCAAGGGGCGACCAATTGATTCAAATGTTTTTCTTCCCATCACAATCGGATGTCCCATCGTTACTTGCTTAAAATAAGCTAAATCAGCTGGTAAATGCCAAGGCAACGTATTGTTATAACCGATCACTCGATTTCGATCCATGGCCACGATAATAGAAATCAATCGACTCACTTCCTTATATAGACACGTCCGCTTTAATATGCGGATGCGGGTCATAATCAACAATTTCAAAATCTTCAAAACGATACTCAAAAATGGAAGAAGGTTTTCGTTTGATGATCAGCTTTGGAAGCGGGCGCGGTTCCCTCGTTAGTTGCAATTTCGCTTGTTCAATATGGTTCATATATAAATGGACATCGCCGCCAGTAAAAATAAGCTCTTTTGGCTCCAAATCGCATTGTTGGGCAACCATATGTGTAAGTAATGCATAGCTTGCGATATTGAACGGAAGACCTAAAAACGTATCGACGGAGCGCTGTTGCCACATACATGATAACGTCCCGTTTTCTACATAAAACTGAAAAGCATAGTGACAAGGAGGCAATTTCATGTAATCCAACTCCCCCACATTCCATGCATTTACTAAAAGTCGGCGAGAATTCGGGTTTGTCTTTATTTGTTCAATTACTTCACTAATTTGATCAATTGTTCGACCATCGGCCCCTTTCCATGAACGCCATTGCGCGCCATATACCGGTCCTAAATCCCCGTTTTCATCTGCCCATTCGTCCCAAATCGTTACA
Source organism: Anoxybacillus pushchinoensis (assembly GCF_900111795.1). Taxonomy (GTDB): domain Bacteria; phylum Bacillota; class Bacilli; order Bacillales; family Anoxybacillaceae; genus Anoxybacillus; species Anoxybacillus pushchinoensis. The sequence continues at coordinate 38,420 of NZ_FOJQ01000009.1, forward strand.
CCATTTTCTTTTAAATAACGAATATTTGTCTCTCCACTCAAAAACCAAAGCAATTCGTGGATGATCGAACGAATATGTAATTTTTTTGTCGTAAGCAAAGGAAAACCTTCACGTAAATCGAATCGTAATTGACGTCCGAATACGGAAATCGTCCCCGTTCCTGTGCGATCGTCCTTATACACCCCGTTTTGTAAAATATCTTCAAGTAATTGTAAATATTGCTTCATAACACCCTCACCTTCTTTTATATACTGTCATTTATTATGACATAAAGCATACAACTAGGAAAGAAAAAAACGTAGGACAATCCTACAGCTAACAACTCGTGGTGAAGAACCATTTCCATAGGATAAATGTAACAAAATGTTCTTAAATATATTAGCGACATGAAAATAGTTTTTATTATAATAAATAGCTAAAAAAAAAAAAGCGCCTTCTATTCTGAAGACGCTTCTTGCTCGATCTGTTTTTCTTTTCGTTTATACACAAATTTTGAGATAGATATACTCACCTCATATAACAACAACAACGGAATAGTTACTAAAAAGTCAGAGATAAAATCTGGTGGCGTAATAGTTACTGCAATAATAACTAATATAAAATATGCATATTTTCTCATCTTTTGTAACGCATATGGATTGATTAAACCAATGCTTGTTAAAAACATAATAATAATTGGTAATTCGAACAGTACTGCAAAAGGAAGCGTCATGTTAAACATAAAGCGAAAGTACTTTTCTGTCGTAAACATAGTCGCAAACAAATCTTCCCCGAGACTCATTAAAAAGTGAAACACCATTGGAAATACGACAAAGTAGCCAAAACATAACCCGAGCACAAATAACAGAAACGTGGCAGGAATATACGATAATGTAACTTTCCGCTCTCTCGGAGTAAGGGCAGGTTTAACAAACACCCATATTTGCCATACAAGTACTGGAATCGTCATTGTAATCGCGAATACGCCAGCCAACATGACATATACCCATAAAACATCGGTAGGACTTAAAATGGTTAACTTTACATCTAAATCAGCAATAAGCCAGCGATATAAATCTTGAACAAAAATAAATCCTACAATAAAAAATAAAATAAGTGCTCCAACAACAATAAAAATTCTCTTGCGCAGTTCTTCTAAATGTTCAACTAACGTCATCTCTTTATCTTCATATCGTTGCTTTTCTTCCACGAGCGTAAACACCAACCTTTTTCCATGTTAAAAACGGCAACACATCGTTGCCGCTTTATGATTTACGCGTTTCTTTCTTTTCGTCGAGCTCCTCTAATACTTCGTCACGCAATCCCTTTGTAGATTTTTTAAATTCACGTAATGTTTCACCAAAAGCCCGTCCGATCTCAGGCAATTTTTTCGGTCCAAAAATGACAAGAGCGATGACAAGAATTAAAATTAAACCAGGTAAACCTATGTTCGAAAGCATAACGTCATCTCCTTTTTTATACATACGCTTCTTTTATTGTAGTGCTAACATTTTCATTTTTCAATGACAAATTTCGAGAGGTGGAAAAAATGTTCAACAAGCAGCATACCGTTTATGCGATTTTCTTTACAATCGATAACAACGCCATCGTTGAGATCGGGAAACTAGGTACGTTTTTATTTCCAAAGGGAAACTATATTTATGTAGGGAGCGCTAAACGAAATATGCAATCGCGTATTCAACGTCACATACAGGTAGAAAAAAGAAAGCGATGGCACATCGATTACATTCGACCGTATGGTGAGATTACACACATCCAAACATATTCCTCTGAACTGAGTGAATGCGCACGTGCCCAACAGCTTTTTCAACAATATGATGGACAATGGATCGTGAAAAAATTTGGTTCATCTGACTGCCGCTGTCCTTCCCATCTCATTTATTATAAACAATAAAACGAGGGGGGATCTCCCTCGTTTAGTTCGCTTTCTCATATTTTTCTTCTGATTTTGCAACAATGACTGCACATGCAGCATCTCCAGTAATATTTACAACCGTTCTCGTCATATCAAGTAGTCGATCAACCCCTAAAATAAGCGCAATTCCTTCAACAGGTAGACCAACTGATGTTAACACCATAGAAAGCATAATTAATCCAACACCCGGCACTCCTGCTGTGCCAATGCTTGCAAGCGTTGCTGTTAAAACAACTGTCAATAAATCACCGAATGTCAAATCAACACCATATACTTGCGCGATAAACATCGTTGCCACACCTTGCATAATGACTGTTCCATCCATGTTAATTGTCGCCCCGAGCGGTTGCACAAAACCGCTAATGCTTTTTGGAACATTTAAGTTTTTTTGCGCTGTTTCCATTGATACTGGCAATGTAGCATTACTGCTTGATGTACTAAATGCAACAACCATTGCCGGAGAAAATCCTTTAATAAACGCGATCGGGTTCATTTTTCCAAGCAACCATACTGCTGTACTATACACCGCAAAGAGATGAATGAATAACGCTAATAACACAACAAACATATATTTCCCCATCGCTGTAATCGCATCTAATCCTTGTCCACCGATCGCGATAGTAATTAATGCAAAAGCCCCATACGGAGCAAGCTTCATGACCCACTCTACTAAGTACATGAAAATATCGTTGACTTGCTCTACAATAACTCGTACTTGTTTCACTCGATCACCAAGGCGAGCGATGGCCATGCCAACAAGCATCGCAAAAACAATAACTTGCAACATATTCCCTTCCACCATCGCTTGGAATGGGTTAGTCGGAACAATATTTAACAATGTATCTACAACAGGTGGGGCTTCTTTCTTTTCAAACGATGCCCCTTCTAAATTAAAATTCCCTTCTCCGGGGCGAATGACAGCCCCTAATGTTAAAGCAATAATAAGTGCAAGAGAAGTAGTAATTAAAAAGAATGAGATTGTTTTCAAACCGATGCGGCCAAGTTTTTTCGGATCACCAACACCAGCCGCGCCTAAAATTAATGAAACGAGTACGATCGGAACGACAAGAAGTTTAATTAAGTTAATAAATATCGTTCCAAGCGGATGAAGTACATATGTTTTTGCAATGTCAAACCATTCTATTGGAAGAGCTAAGTTGAAAACGAGTCCAACAATCATTCCGGCAAACATTCCTAGTAAAATCTTCTTCGTCATCGACATATGAACACCTCCGTCAATTTTTTGTTTTTTTACTTTAAAACGTATTTTCACAAAAAAGAGCCGCTTCAATTGTAAATGTTTCTTTTAAAATTGTAAAGAAAAATAATTATATTTATCAGAAAAGTAATATAATTTATTTTTTACAAAAAAATGCTACCACAATGATGTGGTAGCTTTATACCCGCTTTGTTCGTTTACGACTCGAATCCATCTCAATATTTCCTGTTTCCTGCTCAGTTGTTCCTTGTCCTTTTACTTCTGGTGAACTTAATCCTGTCTTTGAGGCATCTTTTTTTCGTTTACTCACTTCTTTCACCTCCTACCGTCTTATTCTGCCTCGTTCATAAAAGTTCAATCGTCCCAAAATGAAATTTTGCCGTTTTTCTTCGATAAACAAAGAAACCAAACTGTTCAAATCGTGAGCTTTGCCAATGGTCTTTTAATACGACACGCTGTCGGGCTACTCGTTTTGCTTGTTCGATATGTTGTTCTGTTAAGTTTGTATATAGCGCAGCTTGCTTTAATCCTTTTACTCCATCAGCTTCCTCAATGCTCACTTCAAACATCGGATCTAAATAAACGACATCATATGACTTATCCTCACATTGCTCTAAAAAGGAGCTAAAGTCATCATGGAGCACGTGAATGCGTCGCATTGCCTCGTTTAATTCACAAATATCACTTTTCCAATGACGTAACCCTTGTTTTGTTAAGTAAGCGATATATGTACTCCCTTCAATTCCTACGACTTTCCCTTCCTCTCCAACCACTAAGCTTGCAATCATACTATCCGATGCTAAACCGAGCGTGCAGTCTAAAAACGTCATCCCTCGTTGTAATTTCGTCGCCTGTAAAAATGGTTCACTTTCACCTTTTAAAATACGCTTTGCGCGAAAAGAAGCGGAGTTTGGATGAAAAAATAACGGTTCTTGTCCATGTGGGAAATGAATTTCTAGCCTTTCTTTTCCAACGACAAGAATCGGTTCGTGTATTTGTTGTTGAATCGAAGCAATGGATCGTTTTCGACGTGGTATATATGAAATTTGTAATTCCAACGCAATTTGCCTCGCTTTTTCAATCATCTGTTCATTTGTTCTGCCAGCTGTCGTCACAATCATGCGTTCACCTCAAAAGAAAAAAGGATGTCAATCGGACACCCTTAACAATGTTTTTCAAACGCTTGCATAATATTTTGCATAATATTTTCAATTGAATTCGCTTCAATATCGTGGCGTGGAATAAAATGGACGACTTCTTTTCCCTTTAACAATGCCATCGATGGTGAAGAAGGTTCAATGCCTACAAAATACTCCCGCATTTTAGCCGTCGCTTCTCGATCTTGCCCTGCAAATACGGTCACGAGATGAGTTGGTTTCTTTTCGCTCATTTGTACAGCCTGAATGGCTGCTGGGCGCGCAAGCCCCGCTGCACAACCACAAACGGAATTAATGACAACAAACGTCGTTCCTTCCACTTGTTCCATAAATTGTTCAACTTCTTCACTCGTACGTAACTCTGTAAATCCACCATTGACTAATTCATCACGCATCGGTTGCACTACTTGACGCATATATTCTTCATATGACATAAACATACGTATATCCCTCCAAATCATTCTTGCTTTTACAAGAATACAACAATGTCGATAGAAAAATCAATAAAATAAAAAAACATTGAATAATTTTCTAAAAATTTTTATAATGATTGTATTTATATGATGTGAAATGGAGGTTGACGACATGCCAATTAATATTCCACGCGATCTTCCTGCAAAAGAAATACTAGAACAAGAAAATATTTTTGTTATGGATGAGGAGCGTGCCTATTCTCAAGACATTCGGCCGTTAAATATTATCATTCTAAACTTAATGCCACAAAAGGAAAAGGCGGAAACACAACTGTTGCGGTTACTCGGAAACTCACCGTTGCAAGTTCATGTAACTTTCTTACGCCCAGAGACGCATGAAGCAAAAACAACATCGAAACACCATCTTGATCAATTTTATACGACATTTCAACATGTTCAACGTAAAAAATATGATGGTATGATCATTACTGGGGCACCTGTAGAACACTTGCCATTTGAACAAGTTGATTATTGGGATGAGCTGACTAAAATCATGGAATGGACAAAGACGAACGTTACATCAACGTTACATATTTGTTGGGGTGCACAAGCAGGTATGTACTATCATTACGGAATCCCTAAGCATAACTTACCACAAAAATGTTTCGGTGTATTCGACCATATACTAGAACAAAAGCACGTCAAGTTAACTCGTGGATTTGACGATATTCACAAAATCCCGCATTCACGCCATACAGACGTTAAACGTGAACATATCGAGGCTGTCTCAGAGTTGACGATTCTATCTTCATCTGAAGAAGCAGGCGTTTGTCTTGTCGTTTCAAATGACGGAAAACAAGTGTTTTTAACAGGGCACCCAGAGTATGATGCTACAACGCTAAAAGAAGAATATGAACGTGATGTGGCTAAAGGGTTGGATATACAAATTCCAAAATATTATTTTCCACATAACGATCCGAATAAGCAACCGTATAACACATGGCGTTCTCATGCTAACTTACTGTTTGTCAACTGGCTCAACTATTATGTGTATCAAGAGACACCGTATGTGTGGGAGTAAGCCTTTCGCTTTATGGCGAGGGCTTTTTTATTTGTAAGTATGTAAAAAAAGAATATAATGTTTTGTATACATAAACGAAAGGAGGAAAGAAAGGTGGTTGTTGAAGATCGACACATTTCTCTCATTGTATTAGGGTTGCTATTAGCTATCTTTATGGCGGCGATGGATAATACGATTGTGGCGACAGCAATTGGTACAATCGTCGCTGACTTAGGGGGCGTCGATCAATTTGTATGGGTCACGTCTGCTTACATGGTTACGGTTATGGCTGGTATGCCTATTTTCGGAAAATTATCCGATATGTATGGAAGAAAACGATTTTTTCTTTTTGGACTCATTGTTTTTCTCATCGGCTCCGCTTTGTGTGGTTTAGCTCAAAACATCGTCCAGCTCAGCATTTTTCGTGCAATTCAAGGAGTTGGTGGCGGGGCATTAATGCCGATTGCCTTTACGATCGTATTTGATGTGTTTCCGCCAGAAAAACGTGGAAAAATGACCGGACTTCTCGGAGCGGTATTTGGTATATCGAGCGTATTAGGCCCATTACTCGGTGCGTATATTACTGACTACTTAAGTTGGCATTGGATATTTTATGTCAACGTACCGATCGGTCTCGTATCCATTATTTTGATCGCTCGCTACTATAAAGAGTCGACACAACATGCTAAACAAATCATTGACTGGTACGGAGCTTTGACACTCGTCATTGCCGTCGTTAGTTTAATGTTTGCATTAGAGCTAGGCGGAAAGCATTACGAGTGGAGTTCTATTCCAATCATTTGTTTGTTTACGGTGAGTACCGTTTTCTTTATCGCTTTTTTGTACATAGAGACAAAAGCAAAAGAGCCGATTATCTCATTCGTTTTATTTAAACGGCGGACATTTGCGATCGCACAACTATTAGCTTTTTTATACGGGGCGACATTCGTTATTTTAACTGTCTTTATTCCTATATTCGTACAAGCGGTATATGGTGGAACGGCCAAAAACGCAGGGCTTATTTTAATGCCAATGATGCTCGGTTCCGTTGCAGGAAGTTCAACAGCTGGAATTTCCCAAACGAAGACATCATATCGAAACATTATGTTCGTTTCAATTATCGCCTATTTTTGTGGAATGCTTTTTCTTAGCTTTATGACTCCAGAAACGTCAAAGCTTTGGTTAACCATTTATATAGCACTAGCTGGATTTGGGGTTGGATTTTCTTTTTCACTTTTGCCATCGGCGTCCATGCATAATTTAGAGCCCCGTTTCCGTGGGACAGCGAATTCAACAAATTCATTTTTTCGTTCGCTCGGCATGACAATTGGTATAACCATTTTCGGAACGATTCAATCAAATAAGCTAGCTGCTGAATTACGCGAATCATTCGGTGCGAATACGACAACATTTTCGCTAGATCCACATGCGCTGTTTGAAACAGGAGCACGGGCTCAAATACCACCGAACGTGCTGCAAAAAATTGTCGATGCGATGGCTTCGTCAATTACATTTTCATTTTCTATTGCATTAATTCCGATCGCTCTTAGTGCAATAGCTATTTTCTTCATGGGAAACGAAAAATTAGAAGTTCAACAAAAAGGTAGGGGGCAATGATGCGTCTCCCTACCTTTTTTGCAACATAAATAACCACATAAAAGAAACGGCCTGTTTTAACTCTGTCGGTAAATGTCGGATAATAGAATTATCAATTTCGCGCTTATACACCCCTTCTCCATCAACAACTGTAAAACCATTTTCAGTAGCTAGCCGTTCAAACTCCCATGGCATCATCGTATTGCAGATCACCGCCTCATCATATAAGCGGCGATAGCTATTTACTCGCGGGGCAGCTGTCGGTCCAAGGATACCTACACAAACATATGCATTTGCTTTTAATACACGCCGCACTTCCTCAAGCGCAGCAAGCGGACGTTCCGTCCATTCAAAGCAGTTAATAATCATCGCACCTGTAAACGTTTCATCTGGAAAAGGCAAATTCATAATATCTGCTTGTTGAAAATGGAGATGTTCATGATGTCTTTTCTTTTTTGCTAATTCAATCATTTCGCTTGATAAATCTAAGCCGATCACTCGGTACCCTTCTTTACACAACTTGTATGATCCATATCCGTCACCGCAACCAATATCTGCAACATATCCTTCTTTAGGCATGTATGTTTTAACAAAAGGAATAATCGTTTTTCGACTTCCCTGCTCCCACATGTCCTCACTACTTTGATGCCACCACTCCGCGCGCTCATCCCACTGTTTCTCCGCCTCTTTATGCCACGTACGCATAACTCCACCTCTTTTTGAAAAAATAAACATGTTACGTTTATTGTAGCAGAAAGGAGAGAGAAACATGACAAAAAAAGTGAATCAAGGAAGCGAAAATCAAAATGCCCCAACACAACATGGGAAGTTGCACGGACATACCGGAGACAATAGCAAAGGACGGAAGCAAAACAAAAGTCAAAACGATAAAACCGACCATTAAAAAAGTCGGGCGATTAGCCCGACTACAGACTGTTGACGAAATAGACTATGTTTTCAAAAGAGTGGGTAGGATGGGAAGTCGTGCAAAAGAAAAGAAGGGGCGGTGCTTCGTGAAGTGACCCCCTGTCAAGTAGACAGGAATAAAAAAGCACATTTAAGCAGCCTGAGTTCTATATTCATAAGGACTCAGGTTTTTTTGAAACCGTTGGTGGTTATAAAAACGGATATATTTGTGTACGGCATCCTTTACCTCTTCGGCTGTACGGAAAGAGTACAGATGGAAACACTCTTCCTTGAAATGACTGAAGAAGTTTTCCATGCAGGCATTGTCTAAACAGTTTCCTTTCCTGGACATACTGGCCTTTATATTGTATCTTTTGAGTAGTTGCTTCCATTCCCCCTTTCACATCTTTAAGAGCTTTTTTAGCATCTCTACTTCCGCCTCAAGGCGTTTGATTTTCATTTCATGATCTTCTGGACGAGTTCTCGGTCTTCCTTTGCCTGGTCCTTTGGCCTTTCCTCGTTTTTCTTCTAGACCTTGCATGCCTTCCTGTTCATAGTGTTTCCCCATCGACGTACCATGGCATGAGCAATTCCTAATTTTCTAGCTACTGTTTTGTAGCCCATGCCTTTCCACAACTTTCTTTTTAAACTTGACATCGTAGTTTTTTCGTATTTTTCCCATAGAAAATTATTCAAATAGTTTTGGTATACCATTAATTAAAGAGTAAACACCCATATAAGCCATAGCGATAACTATAATAACGCCAAAAATGGTCATCCATAATGGATGTTTGTAATCTCCGACAATTTTTGTTCTGTATGCCGCCACTAACATCACGCCTAGAGAAATTGGTAAGATCAGACCGTTTAATGAGCCTACTAAAATTAAGATTTTCACTGGTCTTCCGACTAAAACGAAAACTAACGTTGAAATGGCAATGAATCCGATAATAATCCACTTGTGGTACTTTTCTAAAATTGGATGAAAGGTACGAATAAATGAAACCGATGTATACGCGGCACCTACAACGGAAGTAATGGCTGCTGCCCACATAACCACTCCGAATATTTTGTAACCAATATTGCCTGCAGCTAATTTAAATACGGATGCCGGAGGGTTAGAAGGATCAAGGGTTAACCCTTGCGCGACAATACCTAAAGCTGCCAAAAATAAGAAAATTCGCATAATAGACGCAATACCGATTCCTGAAATCGAACTACGGGTCACCTCAGGAAGTGCTTCCTTTCCTTTTATTCCAGCATCCAATAAGCGGTGCCCGCCCGCAAACGTAATATATCCTCCAACCGTTCCGCCAACAAGTGTAACAATAGCAAGAATATCGATCGTATCTGGAACAAAGGTTTTTACCACTGCTTCTCCGATAGGTGGCTTAGCCGTAAACATCACATATAACGTTAGAGCAATCATGACAAAACCCATTAATTGAGCGAAGCGATCCATAATTTTTCCAGCTTCCCGTACGATAAAAATAGCGATCGCGACGATTCCGCTTAATAATGCCCCCATTTCCGGAGAAATCCCGAATAATACGTTGGTTCCTAATCCAGCACCGGCAATGTTTCCAATGTTAAAAGCTAGACCACCGGCGACAATAAGTGCAGCAAGAAAATATCCCAATCCCGGCAATACTTCGTTAGCAATATCTTGAGCTCTTTTTTCTGCGACCGCCATAATGCGCCAAATGTTCATTTGTGCTCCAATATCAATAATTATGGACATTAAAATAACAAATCCGAAGCTTGCTGCAAGCGCTTGTGTGAAGTGCGTCGTTTGTGTCAAAAATCCAGGACCGACGGCTGAAGTAGCCATCAAAAACGCCGCACCTAAAAGTACACTTATATTCTTTTTTTGTTGCATTTTCTATCCCCCTAAGAACCTATGAATCTTTATTTTATAAAATCACCAAGTTTTGTAACTGTAATATTGGCTTCCTTCAACGCTTTACGTATGTATTTTGCAAAGTCTAGTGCATGTTCCCCATCTCCGTGTATGCAGATCGTATCAGCTTGAATCGATACATCTTTCCCTTGAAGAGATGTAACTTCCCCTTCTTTTACCATACGAATAACTTGCCGGCAAGCTACGTCATGGTCTTTGATGAGGGCATTCGCTTCCCGCCTTGATGTTAAGGTCCCATCCTCTTGGTAAGTGCGGTCAGAGAACACTTCACTAGCGGTTTTAAGGCCGATTTTTTTTCCCGCTTTGACAAGCTCTCCACCCGCTAGTCCTAACAAGATTAATTCTGGATCTACTCTATAAACCGCTTCTGCAATGGCTTGAGCAATCGCAACGTTTTTAGCGGCAATATTATATAATGCTCCATGCGGCTTTACATGCTGAAGCTTTCCACCTTCAGATTTTACAAATGCATATAAGGCGCCAATTTGATACACAACAATGTCGTAAGCTTCCTGGGGAGTAATATCAATGTTTCTTCTACCAAATCCCAATAAATCTTGAAATCCGGGATGAGCGCCAATTCCGACGTTTTTTTCAAGGGCTAAACGGACTGTTTTCCTCATCGTTGAAGGATCGCCCGCATGGAAACCACAAGCGATATTGGCTGATGTAACATAATCTAAAATTTCTTCGTCTCTCCCCATTTTATAAGCGCCAAAGCTCTCTCCCATATCACAGTTCAAATCGACAACATGCATGTTACATTTCTCCTTTCCATTTTATTGATAATGCTCGTTTCAGTTGTTGGATCTCTCTTTCCCTTTCTAAATAAAGTCTTTGTGCTTCTTCATGAGAAACTTCAACAAACTTTATTTTGTCACCCGGTTTTAATTGGGCGATGTATGGTAAATCCACGGTGGCAACTTGTCCGATTTTCGGATAACCGCCTGTCGTTTGCCGGTCAGCTAAAAGTACAATCGGATTTCCATCAGGCGGAACTTGAATAGTACCAAAATTTACAGCTTCCGAAATCATTTCTTCCGTGGATGTTAAAGACAAAACAGAACCTTTCAAACGATATCCCATCCGGTCGGATTGGGTTGTAATTTCAAATGGTTCACGAAAAAAACTTTTTTGACTTTCTTTTGAAAATAGTTGGTATTGTCTCCCCTTTATTACCCGAATGGAAGGGATTTTATTAGAAATGGGAATAAATTCAGTAGATACCGACCATTTCGTCGCTACAAACTTTTGATCTCCTATTTTTGTAGAAAAATCATGAATCATTTGGACCGATCGATTATTAGGGGGAGATAATTTTAACTCGTCACCGGTCTTTAATGGACGGCCTTTAAATCCGCCGATGCCCGCTCTAAGGTAGGTGGAAGCACTCCCCATCACACGCGGAACATCGAATCCTCCCGCAACAGCTAGATAGCTTCGGCAGCCTGCTTTACATTGTCCAAAACGAAGCTGACTACCTTTCTTTACAAAAACCGGCCGCCATAACGGAACAAATTTTCCATCAATAGAAGGTGATAAATCTCCCCCGCAAATAGATATTAGTGTATCTCTTTCAAATTCAATAACAGGACCTACCATTGTTATTTCTAAAGTAGGGGCATTTTCTTCGTTACCAACTAATAGATTTGCAATTCTATGTGACAGTGAATCCATTACCCCGCTTACAATCACTCCAAATTTTTGAAAACCGTATCTTCCTAAATCTTGAATGGTCGTAAGGAGGCCCGGCTTAATGATTTTTACCACTGACGTTCTCCTTCCATTGTTTGTATTCTTCTATAGTGATAGGTTTAAATCGGATTTTATCCCCCGCCTTTAATAAGCTAGGTGATTTGTCATCAGGACGAAACAGCTTTATCGGTGTTCGCCCAATAAGCTGCCATCCCCCTGGCGTTTCGATCGGATAAATACCGGTCTGTTTACCAGCAATGCCAACAGAACCGGCAGGAATTTTTAATCGCGGAGATTCTCTTCGCGGTGTGGCAATTTTCTCCGACATGCCTCCTATGTATGGAAATCCAGGGGCAAATCCGATCATATACACTAAATAATCACCGCTGGAATGGATATGAATGACTTCTTCAGGCGTGAGACCATTATATTCCGCAACATATTCCAAATCAGGACCTAGCTCTCCCTCGTAACAAACTGGAATCTCCACGATCCTTTCAGATGAAAATTCACCGATCTTAAGTGATTCCAATAAGGATTTCAATTGCCCACAAACGTAATCATACGGGAGTGTATAAGAGCTAAAATCCGAAATCTTTAACGGATCATAAAACACAGTTACTGTTGTAAATGCAGGAACATATTCGATCATCCACTCGAATGGCTGTTCATCAAACAAGGTTGTAACCATGTTTACCTTTTGATGAGTCTCTAAATTAATATCTTCGCCCAGTTCAATTATTACTGCGTTATCACCCAATGAATGGAAAAGATAATCCATTTTTACAACTCCTAACCATTTTCGAAAATAAGCAAAATCTTACTTTTTATATTAACATTTTTAGGCGTTTCAAGAAGTGGATACTATGCATGGGCCAAACGACCAGAAAGTCAACAAAAGAAAAGACAGGAAGCATTGAAAAAGCAAATCAAAAATATTCATATCGAGTCAAGAGAAACGTATGGCAGTCCAAAAATCACAAAAATCCTTCAGAAACAAGGGGTTAAGGTATCTCAAAAAACGGTCGCCAGAATCATGAAAGATGGTGATATTCGTTCAAAAACAAAGAAAAAATATAAGGCAACTACAAACTCGAAGCATCATTCGCCTATGTATCCCAACTTATTTTTCACGAGACCTTTGCAACAAGGGAAGAGATCGAACATCGGATTTTTGAATATATTGAGTGTCTTTATAATGCCGAGCAAATTTATTCCGCTAATGAGTACATATCTCCGGTGGCATATGAGAAGATGTATCAGCAAGGCAAAAAACAATCCTTCTCTGAATGAAAAAAAGCCGCGATATAGCGGTTTCTTAATCCTCTTGATAAGGAGAAGGGTTTACCAACCGTCCTCTTTATCAAGAGGCCACCAAACGAAGTGCGGTAGTAGGGTTTTAAAATTTTTCTCGATTTTACGTGTCTATTTTTTGACATAATACCATAAAACCGCTTGTCGACTTTGTCGACAAGCTGAAGTCGGGCGATTAGCCCGACTCACTCTTCTTGTTTACTGACGCGAATGGCAGGTGTATTGTTGCCGACATAAAACGGGACAACTTCTTCAGGTTGATGCTCGTAGAAATATCGATTGATCTCTTGTTCAACAAATGCTACCTCGTCTTCTATCATCGTTCGCTTTTTATCCATCGTCTATTCCCCCTTTAGACGATAGGATAACCGAAAAATGGCTATTCATGTAATGAATCATCTGAAACAACCACTCCATCTTCATCAACATATACGTATGCACCCGGCTTCCACTCAATATCGCCAAAATGTACAATTGTATCTCGCATCCCTTTTCCTTCTTTTTTACTTTTGCGTGGGCATGTCCCAAGCGCAAGTACGCCAATTGGCATATTTCCTATTTCTTTTGAATCACGAATGCACCCATGTACAATAATGCCAGCCAATTGACGGTCACACGCAATTTGTGCAAGCCGATCTCCAACAAGAGCGCACTTGTTTGAACCTTTGCCATCCACAACGACGACGCTTCCTGCCGGTGCCGTTTCTAGCGCTTCCCGAACAAGAACGTTATCATCACATACATCGACGGTTGCAATTCGTCCATAAAACGTTGCTTTTCCACCGTAACTTCGGAACGAAAGAGAGCAAACACGGACACTTTCTCCATATTGATCACACAAATCTGCCGTTTTCATCCTCATCCCCCACTTTTGTCAATCTCATCACAATAATAGTCAATCTATTCTAAAAAATCAATAAATTAAAATAAGAAGATCGAGCTACTATCTTCAATCGCACCATTTGTTAAAAAATAAATGAACAAAACAAGAAAGCAATAAAAAAGGAGTGTTTCCAAAAAGCTAGACGTACGATACGTTATCACAAACCGATATCTTTTTTTAGAAAATGGCCATAGTAACGGAACACCTTGACTTGAACAATAGTCAGCTAAAACATGAAACGCATATCCAAGACATAACCCGAGCGTAAAAGGAGAAAAATGTTGCAATAATAAAACGACAGTGATAGCCCCCCATGCTAATAATGAATGGGTAAACCCACGATGACCAAACGCCTTATTCACCTGCTTGGCAACCCCAAACGAGCGACGACCGATGTATGAGTTAGGCTCATCAATATCTGGAAGCAAACTCCCGAGCGTCAGCCCAGCCGCATAGGCGATTGTAAATGAAACAGGAGTGTACGCAGCAATCCCGGTTCCAACCGCTAATGATGAAACAATATGAGTATGATAACGCATCGTTTTTCCCTTCCTTTTGTAAACGTTTTATATAATATTCGTTATTAATATTCATGAATTCGAGACGATTTTTTCAATAAATGTTCACCGCTCCAGCCAACTTTGTGAAACTATTAGCATTATACTAATGTATGAACAAACTGACAAATAAAGCTGGTGAGGAAAATGAAAAAGAGTACACCCGCAGAATTAACCGTTATGAAAAGTTTAGCATTTTTAGCTGTTGTTTTTCAAAGCGCGTTACTATACGTAATGAATTATCGTTCCCCTCATCCAGAGGAAGCGATTATGATTGGCATGCTGTTTCATTTCGTCAAATTTTCTGCTCCTGTGTTCGTGTTTTTAGTAGGATTTCATATTGTTCAACATACTGTCATCGACTATCGTCAATACGTATTACACAAATGGAAAGAACTTGTTGTTCCATATGTGACGTGGTCGTTTATTTATGTTATATTGTTTTCTAGTCATCTACACGTGACCGATGTGATGAAACAACTGTTGCTTGGGGAGGCAGCCTCTCATTTATGGTATGTCATCATGATCATGCAATTTCATTTGCTTATTGTCATCATCATTCCATTTTTTTATTGGATTGATCAAAAGAAGTATTGGAAATTATTTATTATCATTAGTGCCATGATTTACATTGGTTTTATTACATTCATTTTTCCAATTGTTCAAAGCACGTCATATATACATTATATCGATCGTACGTTTTTAGCTTATTTCTTTTATTTTGGCCTAGGCGGCATGGTTGCGTACACGCTCCCAACATGGCGGAAATTCGTCATTCGAGTTATTCCACTTAACACATTTTTGTTTTTATCACTTTTTATCTTTGTTAGCTATGAGCTATTTACATCACAAGGCATCTTTTCTATCGATTTAACGATGATTACGTATTTAAAGCCTTCGATGGTGTTGTATGTGACATCAGAAATTTTCTTGCTATACGCTTTATCGATTACCATTGTGCAAACAAAATCTCGATTGTATACGGCGTTACGTTTCATTAGTCGATATACGTATGGGGCATATATTGCACATATGTTTTTCTTATACGTGTTTGCACCGATCATTCCGACAACGATGTATTCGATGTTGCAAGCTGTTATATTATTTACAATCACAACAATCGTTTCCATTGGCGTTTGCTATATTATACATGCTACACCACTTAGCCTGCTGTTTATCGGTCAAGCGCGCGAACATCGGACTATTTCTATCCTATCGCTATCGAAATCTAAAAAGAGTGTCCCAAGTTAATATTTGGGATGCTTTTTTATTTTGTTCACACAAACCACTTCTTATTTCAAACATATTTTACGCACAGCTCATAAACAAGAACGCGCACATGTTGTCACTGAACTACAAAAAAACTGGTGAACTCTTTTTACAAACAGCAAAAAAATGTTGCAATGACTTAGAGAAAATTGAGGAAATTAAAAATACGATCACTGCCATCATGGAACAAACTAATTTGCTTGCCTTAAATGCTACTATTGAAGCCGCGCGGGCCGGTGATCACAGAAAAGGATTCGCTGTGGTCGCTGATGAAGTCCGCAAACTATCCGAGCAGTCAAAAGAAGCGGCAAAAGAAATCGAAACAATGCTAGATAGAATAAAAGTGGAAACAAGAAAAGTATCACAATCCATGGAACATAGTACAAGAAAACTCGTTGATGGCGAGACATATTACGATACTGCAGAACGCTCATTTTGCGCAATTGACGAGTCTGTGGAACAAGTGTTTTCTAAAGTGCAAACCACATTCGGCAGCTATCGGGCAAATAACAGCCATTTCCAACGAGCTAACTCAAACAAAGAGTCAACTGAAGCAACTTTCTGAGCAAGTGATGCAAAGAAGCAATGAAAGCACAATAACAGTTGAAGAACAATTAGCTATGAACGAACAAATCACTTCTAGTGCCCAAACGCTTGCCGAACTCGACGAGCAACTCCGCACAACAGTTGAGTCATTTCGTATGTAGACGTGCCATATTTGTGCACGTCTACATCATGCTATAGTACTTTACTAACTCGATGACCATCGCTCCCATTCTTTCATGAGTCGGTGCGATCACACGATTAATTCCTTCCTCTTGTAACGCCTCTTTCGTTACTTTTCCAACAGCAACAGCTACGATATCTTCAGCAAAAGCCTGCTTGATCTGTTCGACATATCCGTGCTCACGAACAAACGAGAAGAAAAAGCGAACTTGAATCGCTGATGTGAAACAAACCGCTTGCACAGCACGGGAAATAATATCATCAGTAAGCTGCTTCATTACATCGAATGTAGGCGGAGTATGTCGATATGGCCATATTTCCTTATATAAAGCCCCTCGCTTCACTAAAAATTGTTGTAATGATGGAATGGAATCTCCATAAAGCTGGACAACAACTTTTTTACTTTTCCAGTCGACTTCTTGTAATGCGCGGATCAAACCTTTTGTTGTTCCGTCGTCTGCACATATGCGAGGGGTAATTCCATATGTACGTAATACATTCATCGTTTTATAACCACGCACCGCTACATGTGCACCACGAATGGACTGAAGCAGTAATTGTTCAATCCCATATTCCTTCGCCTTTTTGATCAATGCCTCTACACCAATCCCTGTTGTAAAAATAAACCAATCATTTTGTTCGTGAACGATGTGATGAAGATGTTGCTCTAACTCTTCATTCAAAAATGTCGTTCCTTGGGCGGGTCGCAAAATCGGAATCCCCCCTTGTTTGACAATAAGCGCGCTCATTTCTTCAATTTTTCGTGAAGCACATAGCACAATCTTTTTGTTTGCTAATGCCTTTTCCATACGTCGTCCCCCCTTTTTCTTCCCATCATACCATATAAAAGTGAAAAGTAGTGCAAAATTTGTTGAATCTTGACATAAAACATCGAACTGTTTTGTGTTCACAACGTAACTACATTAGCTTACAATGTAAAAGAAATCATCCGACATAAATATTCTTATTATTCTGAAATAAATGTCGAAAGGAGCGGGCTTATATGCCCCTACTAATTGAAGAAGTATTGCTCAACCTATTTTTTATTATATTGGCGTTGCTAATTGCTCCTATTTGGCTTGAAGAACGTCGCATATCCGATCGCTCAAAGGCCATTTTAAAAACGTTTTCAATCGGCATATGTATTGTCTTTTGTATGATGTTTCCTATTCAAACAACAAATGGGTTCGTTTTTGATTTACGGCAAGTGGCGATTTGGATTGGTGGCTTGTACGGTGGGGCGTTCTCTACCCTTTTTCTTGCAATGATCACTATAATTTATCGGATGATGATTGGCGGAACGGAAGGTATTATTGTCACAATAATCATTACGACCATTCAAATCATCGTCTGTTTATTTTTTTATAAAAAGTTTCAAACACATTTATCTTCCAAACAACGAATTACCACCATCACTGCTCTATCAGTTGGAACAGCTGTTTTAACGATCGCATTATCTCATATATGGATGAATGATGAGCAACAGCTTATCCATATGCTTTCGACATATTTTTCAGCTCAACCACTTACAGCATTTTTAGGTTCTTATATTACCGAGGCGATTCAAAAACATAGCGATCTTCGACGTCGCATCATTCGCGCTGAGAAAATAGAAGTTGTTGGACATTTAGCTGCTTCCATTTCACATGAAGTACGAAACCCGTTAACCGTATCTAGAGGATTTATGCAATTGTTGTTACAAAGTGAACGAGTAAACTATAAGGATAGACAATATATTCAAATTGCCATTGAGGAAATTGATCGCGCGGAAGCAATCATTACAGATTATTTGACATTTGCTAAACCTGCGCCAGAACACGTCGAAAGGTTAAATGTCAAAACCGAAATTGAGCGAGTCATTGATATTTTACGTCCTCTTGCAAACATGAGTAGTATCGAAATTCAAGCTTTCCTTTTGCCATTTGCCGTAAAAGGAGAGCGTCAAAAATTTCAACAATGTTTACTGAACGTAATGAAAAATGCCATTGAAGCCATGCCAAACGGAGGAACGTTGCGCATTAACGTATCGATTGATAAAGATTATGTGTTGATTCATATTAGTGATACCGGAGTTGGAATGACAAAAGAACAAATTGAACGTCTAGGTGAACCTTACTTCACAACAAAAGGAACGAAAGGGACAGGCCTTGGAATGATGGTTGTTTACCGCATTGTTGAAACAATGAAAGGCGATTTGTTTATTCATAGTGAAGTCGGTCAAGGAACAGACGTATATATGTACTTTCCTTCATATTATAAATCAGATGTCGAAAAATCATCCAAACGCTCTCTTGAACAAGTTAGTTGTTAACTTGTTCTTTTTTTAATTTTAATTTGATTATTTAGAACATAGTTTAATTAAATAAAAGGTCGTTTCGTACACGACCTTTTACAACTGTTTGGCAAAATTACGACCGAACGCAATACATAGTTGCTTTTCTTCTTTTGTCGGCGTCAATTCTACTTTCAGTCCCTCGAGGACGACTTCTGCGCCGCGCTCCTGTAATTTTTCAATTAAAATGTCGACAGCTGCACCATACTTCTCATAACTCGAATCGCACGAACCGAAAACAGCAGCTTTTTTACCTGTTAAATCAACGTCATCTAGTTCATCGTAAAAATCTAAAAAGTCATCAGGTAATTCTCCATCTCCCCATGTGTACGCCCCCAGCAAAATCCCGTCATATTGTTCAAGCTCTACCGCTACGGCATCTAACACTTCTTTTACATCCAACTCGATCCCTTGTTCACGAACTCCTTCGGCAATCGCTTCAGCCATCTCTTCTGTATTCCCTGTCATGCTTGTAAATATCATTATTGCTTTTGGCATGCATAGTCCCCCCTATGTATATAAGTGATAATCACTTTCAATAATTATATTAAATGATAATGATTATCTTTGTCAATTTTTTAAAAAGAAAAAAACGCGCGATGTTGTCATCGCACGCTTACTTTTTATCTATTATTCTTTTACTTCTTTTTTCCACAAACCAACCATGAATGCAGTCACAAGTGAACCAATTAAAATGGCAAGCACATATAACAATGGATTTCCTTTTACGATCGGGATTACGAAAATGCCACCATGTGGTGCTGGGAGACCGATGCCAAACATCATCGTCAACGCTCCGGCAACCGCTGAACCAACAATAATTGATGGAATGACACGTCCTGGATCAGCCGCTGCAAACGGAATGGCCCCTTCTGTAATAAATGAAGCCCCCATAATATAGCATGTTTTTCCTGCTTCCCGCTCTGCTTTTGTAAATTTCTTTTTAAATAATGTTGTCGCAATCGCTAATCCTAAAGGTGGAACCATTCCACCTGCCATAATAGCTGCATGCGGTGCATAGTTCCCTGCATCAATCATCGCAATTCCAAACGTAAACGCCGCTTTATTGATTGGTCCACCCATATCGACTGCCATCATTCCTCCAAGGACAAGGCCAAGCAAAACAAGGTTACCTGTGCCCATATTTTCAAGCCATGTTTTCATTCCTTCATTTAATGCTTTCACTGGGTCAATGACGACATACATCATAATAAGTCCCGTGAGCAATATTCCGAATAATGGATAAAGTAGAACAGGTTTAATTCCTTCAAGTGATTGTGGCAAACGGCTAAACCATTTTTTCAATCCAACAACGAGATAACCGGCTAAAAATCCCGCAATTAGTCCACCTAAAAAGCCTGCACCGCCATTCGCGGCCATAAATCCTCCGACCATCCCTGGCGCAAATCCTGGACGATCCGCAATGCTCATTGCAATGAAGCCAGCCAATACAGGAATCATGAGTGCGAAGGCACTGCCGCCACCAATGTCCATCAACGCTTTGGCGATTGGATGGAACGACGGATCGTTCGGATCAAACGCCTTAATACCGAAAATAAACGAAATTGCGATTAAAATAC
Source organism: Anoxybacillus pushchinoensis (assembly GCF_900111795.1). Classification (GTDB taxonomy): domain Bacteria; phylum Bacillota; class Bacilli; order Bacillales; family Anoxybacillaceae; genus Anoxybacillus; species Anoxybacillus pushchinoensis. The sequence continues at coordinate 58,963 of NZ_FOJQ01000009.1, forward strand.
CACCACCGACAACGAACGGAAGCATATTGGATACGCCGTTCATTAAATGTTTATAAAAACCTGTTCGTTCTTTTGGAATATACGAATGATTCCCACCGCTTACTCGATAAATTGGAGCATCTTGTTTTAAGGCGCGATCAATGAGTTGCTCTGGTTTACGAATCGCATCGGCAACCGGTACTTGAATAACATGTTTACCGTCAAATCGATCCATTTCTACTTGTTTATCTGCTGCAACGATAATCGCCACGGCTTCTTCAATGTCTTGCTTTGTTAACTCGTTTTTCACACCACTTGAACCATTTGTTTCTACTTTAATATCGACTCCCATTTCTTTAGCTTTTGCCTTTAAAGCATCAGCAGCCATATACGTATGCGCAATCCCTGTTGGGCACGCTGTCACGGCTAATACTTTTTTCTTTCCAACCGTCTGTTTTTCTTCAGTCACCATTTCTCCCTCCTTTTCTTGAATCGTCTGAATAATTTGTTGTTTTGATGAAGCGTTTTCAATTTCTGAGCGAAACGATGTATCCATTAACAATGTTGACAAGCGGGATAGCGCTTCTAAGTGAGTATCGTTGGCTCCTTCTGGTGCAGCAATCATGAAAAACAAATGGCTTCGTTTTCCGTCTAACGCATCGTAGTCAATTCCTTCTTTTGAGCGTCCAAAAACAACCGCCGGGGTACGAACTGCTTTCGTTTTCGCATGTGGAATAGCAATTCCTTCACCAATTCCTGTCGTACTTTGCGCCTCTCGTGCAAAAATCGCTTCTAGAAACATTTCGCGATCATACAATTTCCCAGTCTTCTCTAGCACATCTGCTAATTCCTCGATGACTTCTGTTTTTGTTTTTGACTTCAAATCAAGGACAATTGTATCTTCTGTCAATATATCCGTAATCCTCATACAGCATCCTCCATTCTTGTAATAGTCACTTCACTTAACAAACGATGAACCCCGTCCTCCGTACATAAATCTTCAGAAAAAGCTGTTGCACTACCGGCCGCAACGCTATATCGAAATGCCTCCTCAAGTGTTGCTTCGTTTACATATGCAGCTAAAAATCCAGCCACCATAGAATCACCAGCTCCGACGGAATTTCTTACTGTCCCTTTCGGAGCTTGAGCGACTAATATTACGTCTTTATGAAACAAAATCGCTCCATCTCCTGCCAATGATACAATGACATGTTGCACACCATTGTCAATTAGTTTTTTTCCACATTCAATGATCTGATGTCGACTATGAATATCTATTTCAAACAATTCTCCGAGTTCAACTTGGTTTGGCTTAAGTAAAAACGGCTCGTATGCGATCGCTTGTTTCAACGCGTTTCCACTCGTATCAACAACAACAGCTACTCGTTGTTTTTTTGCTTCTTCCATCATCCTTATATAAAAAGCATCGTCAACGGACGGTGGAAGACTTCCACCTAGTACGAGAATATCACCTTTCTTTAGTTGTTTTATTTTAGCGATCAGCGCTTCTTTATGTTTATCGCTAATGACAGGCCCTTCGCCATTTATTTCTGTTTCTCTTTCTCCTTTTAACTTAATGTTTAATCGCGTTTGTCCCGGTACAGTAATAAAATCCGTTAAAATATGTTCCCGTTTCAATTCATCAGCAATGAACTGTCCGGTAAATCCACCAATAAACCCGAGGGCAATATTATGAATGTGTAGTCGTTTTAGCACGCGTGATACATTAATTCCTTTCCCCCCAGGAAAATAGGATGTTTTTGTCGCACGATTTAATTTTCCAAGTTCGATCTGTTGCGCTTCAACAATATAATCAACCGAAGGATTTAATGTACATGTATAAATCATGCTTTCACAACCTCTACTGTCGTTTTTACTTCGTACATTGCTAATAATTCTTCATCCGTTTCATTCGTAATCATCGTAGCTTCCTGTAATTCGGCAATTTTAGCGAACGCGCTTTCGTTAAGTTTTGAATGATCCGCTAATACGAAAGCTTGTCGAGATAAATGAATGGCTGTTTGTTTCATAAACGCTTCTTCCGGATCAGGAGTCGTATAGCCAGAATCAATATGAACACCGTTTACACCGATAAAACATTTGTCGAGGCTATATTGTTGCAACGAGTGAATAGCTCCTCGCCCGATTAATGCATTCGTTTTTTTCTTAATTAATCCGCCAACAACATACGTCGGGATATCCTTTTCTAATAGTGCATCAATATGCATCATTCCATTTGTCACAACGACGATATTTTTTGCTTGAATATAAGGAATCATCTGTAATGTTGTCGTTCCCGCATCTAAATAAATGCAATCTCCATCTTGAATAAGACTTGATGCATATTTACCAATAAGCTGTTTTTCATGAATGTTTTTAGTCGATTTTTCAAAAACGCTTAACTCTTCTCTTTTTTGCTGTAATAACGCCGCACCACCATGGACACGCTTTAGCTTTTTTTGTTTTTCTAGCTGACTTAAATCGCGCCGAATTGTTGATTCTGAACATTGTGTAGCTTCAACAAATTCATGCAACTTTACGACTTCTTTTTCTTGCAACAACTGTAAAATAACACGATGTCGTTCCGGTGTTAACAACTCTACACCCCCTTATTTTAAATCGCTTACATCTTTATCATATCGGACTATAGGTAAAAAATCAATCAAATTCAATCAATTTAAATCAAAAATAATCATTTTATTTCATATATCATTCACAAACGATCAATTTTCAAAAAAAATAAAAACTGCCTCACGGTGAGACAGTTTTGTTTTCATTTCCGACTTTCTCAGGATAATATTCTTCAATCATTTGGATAAATGGCTCGACATATTGAGGATCGAATTGCGTCCCAGAACAGCGGCGCAATTCAACAATTGCTTCGGAGAATGTTTTTGTTCGTTGATATGGACGAATAGCACATTTTTTTTCGCTATGGAAACGGTTATATTAACGAAATATTTTGTTTTTCTTTTTGATTATTTAGAACATAGTTTTATTTATAAAAATAAACCGACTGCCCAAAAGACAGTCGGTTTGACTCTTTATTTAAACATTTGGGCAGCACGAACTGCTTTTTTCCATCCATCATAAAGTTGTTGTTGAACATCAACATTCATTTTTGGTTCAAAAGCACGATCTATATTCCATTGTTTCGCAATCTCTTCTCTACTTTGCCAATAGCCAACCGCGAGCCCTGCTAAGTAAGCAGCACCGAGAGCAGTCGTTTCGTTCACAACTGGTCTTTCAACGGGTACGCCGAGGATGTCACTTTGAAATTGCATTAAAAAGTTGTTTTTTACCGCTCCACCATCAACACGTAACGTTTTTAACGTAATCCCCGCATCCGCTTCCATGGCAGTTAGCACATCTTTCGTTTGATATGCAAGTGACTCAAGCGTTGCGCGAATAAAGTGCTCTTTTGTCGTTCCGCGTGTCAAGCCAAATACCGCTCCTCGTACATCGCTATCCCAATATGGTGTCCCAAGTCCTACAAACGCCGGTACCACATATACACCATCTGTTGATTGTACTTTCGTTGCATATGCTTCGCTATCTTTTGCTTCCTTAATCATTCGTAATCCGTCACGCAACCATTGAATGGCAGATCCAGCAACGAAAATGCTTCCTTCTAACGCATATTCGACTTTTCCATCGACTCCCCATGCAATTGTCGTTAATAAACCGTGTTTAGACTGAACTGCTTTTTCGCCCGTATTCATTAACATAAAGCAACCTGTACCGTATGTGTTTTTCGCCATTCCTTGTTCAAAGCATGCTTGTCCGAACAAAGCTGCCTGTTGGCGACTATTTTTTTACTTGTTCGTTCATGAAGTTTGGAAATAACTTTTGGCACGACACCAGGTAATACCTCGATATAATCAGGATTTGTTTTTTCGACGAGTTGAACGCTTCTTTCAAAGGCATTTGAATCGATAATAAATGTTCGTTGAATCGCGATGACTCCCTTTTGTTTTGCTTTTGCAATCACACTGCTTTTTGTAGAAATCAATCCGTACGGCCTCACAAGTTGGCATAAAAACTCCGTGGCATACTCATCACTTTTTAGCCCTTGTATTAAATCAACGTGAAGAAACATTTTTTTCCCATGTTCATTTGCATATGCATATACACTTTTCAACATACCGATATGAATGTCTAAAAACACACCATATTCATAATTCATTTTTAATAGCCTGTCAAAATCTTTCATCGAACGTACTGCCGGCAAAATACGTTGTTCGTTCATCCTTCAATCACCTTCACATAAAATGTTCTCGTTCTCGGTCCATCGAACTCGCAAAAATAAATGCCTTGCCATGTTCCGAGAAGCAACTGACCTTTTGTGACAATGACATGCGCAGATGATCCAACCGTGCTTGCTTTCATATGAGCAGCTGTGTTTCCTTCACTATGCCGATCGAGAGAATGATACCATGGATACAATTCATCGAAACGACGGATCATATCCCGTGTCACATCAGGATCGGCATTTTCATTAATCGTTATCCCCGCAGTCGTATGCGGGCAATAAACAACTACCATTCCTTCTTGAACCCTAGTTTCTGTGACGAATGATTGAACAAGTGAAGTAATGTCTACAAATTCATCTCGCTTCGTCGTCTGAATCGTCCATTGTTTGATCATCATACGTTCCCACCTTTATCCTCATATATTTATGATCATACATATTTTCACAATTGTTTTCACTACCGTCGCATAAATGATGTCTGAATTTTCAGTTTTATTTTTTCTGGACTTTAGAGAAAAAACGAAAACACCTAAGCGAGGGTAGTAGACATCCATTTTTTTACTATAACCTATGACTTGTGCAACAACGACTGGCAAACCTTTATGGGACGCTGTTTCCTTCGATTTTTCGTAACCAAATGTGAGCGGATTTCCACAAAGAAGCCTTCAAATAGCGACTAATTTGTAAGTAACTGCGTTCGCTATTCGTGTTCAACTGAGCTAAAACATTCAGACAGTACACTATCATGGCTACGTACACTTGATTATGTACAGCTTGTTCACTGTGACCAAAAA